>JBFOLS010000276.1:0-14966 GCA_040830225.1 Leisingera sp. | reverse complement strand
GCTGAGGCGCGGGATGTCCTCCAGCACCAGAACCTTCACCTCCCCGGCAATGGCGAGGTAATCGCCCGGCCCCAGCATCTTGCCGCACAGGTCATAGAATGCGGCCCGCGCCACGCCGTTGCGGAAGGCGGGCAGGGTGACCTCGCGGCCCTTGACCTCCAGCGTCAGCGGCTGAGCCGGGCCGCCCGAGAGATCCTGCCAGATTGCTCGGATCTGGGCCCGGGCCTCGGCGTCCACGGGCGCAAAATAGACCTGCGCCCCGGTCAGACGGTGCTGGCGGTAGTCGATGGGGCTGACCATCTCATGCACATTCATCTGCGCCTTGATCAGGCCGATGAAGGGCAGGAACAGCTGCCGGTTCAGACCGTTCTTGTAGAGGTCGTCCGGCACCCGGTTGGAGGTGGTGATGACGGTGACCCCGGCTTCGAACAGCGCCTCGAACAGACGGCCGACGATCATCGCGTCGGTGATGTCTGTGATCTGCATTTCGTCAAAGGCCAGCAGCCGCACCGATTCCGCCACGGCCTCGGCCACCGGCGCCAGGGCGTCCTCGACCCCGTTCTGGCGCGCTTCGTGCATCTGCGCGTGGATTTCCTGCATGAAGGCATGGAAATGCACCCGGCGCGACGGGATTTCTTCCAGGCTGTCGACAAACAGGTCCATCAGCATCGACTTGCCGCGGCCCACCCCGCCCCAAAGGTAGAGCCCCTTCACCTGCTCATACTCGGCCTTGCGGAAGAAGCCGCGTTTCACCGGCGGCGCCATCAAACCTTGGGCGATGCGGTCGAAATGGGGAAGGACGGCTTCCTGGGCCGGATCGGGCTTCAATTCGCCCGCGTCGATCTTCTGCCGGTAAAGCGTGCTCAAATGGGTCATGGCCAAGGGATAGCGCGGGGCGCGGGGGATGGGAAGCACTGCAAGACCCGGGCATAAGATTAGCGCAGGCACTGGAAGCGGTGCGGAAGCTGCGGAAATACATCAAATATTCTTAACCATGCACCCAAAATTCCTGATTTGACGCCATCTGCATAATCCCAGAGGGTTGCCGGACTTGTCAGGAGAGACGCCATGGACCGTTCCGCGCCGCTGTTTACCCCGGTTCTGATCGTGGGCTGCATCATCATCATGGTGAGCTTTGCGGTGCGCGCCTCGTTCGGCGTCTTTCAGATCCCGATTGCGGATGAGTTCGGCTGGCTGCGTTCGGAGTTTTCGCTGGCGATTGCCATCCAGAACCTGGCCTGGGGCATCGGGCAGCCGATCTTCGGCGCCATTGCCGAGAAAATCGGCGACCGCAAGGCGATCATCATGGGGGCCGTTGTCTATGCTGCCGGGCTGGTGCTGAGCGCGGCATCAACAACCCCGTTTGAGATGCAGTCCTATGAATGGCTGGTGGGCTTTGGCATTGCGGGCACCGGCTTTGGCGTGGTGCTGGCGGTTGTCGGGCGGGCCAGTTCCGACGAGAACCGCTCAATGTCCTTGGCGATTGTCACCGCGGCCGGCTCGGCAGGACAGATTTTCGGGGCGCCCACCGCGGAGTGGATGCTGGGCTTCCTGCCCTGGCAGACGATCTTTCTGGTCTTTGCCGGCGTGGTGCTGGCGCTGATTGCGCTTTTGCCGCTGATGCGGGCGCCGGAGATGGTCAGCAAGGCGGAGCTGGAAGAGAGCATGGGTGCGATCCTGATGAAGGCGTTCAAGGATCCCTCCTATACGCTGATCTTCCTGGGCTTTTTCAGCTGCGGCTATCAGCTGGCCTTTGTCACCGCGCATTTCCCGGCCTTCGTGACCGAGATGTGCGGGCCGATCCTGCCGGGCGGGGCGCTGTACTCCATTGGCATCACCTCGACCTCAGCACTGGGGGCGGTGGCAATCTCGCTGATCGGGGCGGCCAATGTGGGCGGCACGCTGCTGGCGGGCTATCTGGGCAAGCGCTATTCCAAGAAATACCTGCTGGCAGCAATCTATGCCGGGCGGACGCTGGCGGCGGCAGCTTTCATCATGTTCCCCATAACGCCGCTGAGCGTGATCATCTTCTCGGTTGCCATGGGCTCGCTGTGGCTGGCGACGGTGCCGCTGACCTCGGGCCTGGTCGCGCAAATCTACGGGCTGCGCTACATGGGCACGCTGTACGGCATCGTCTTCTTCAGCCACCAGCTGGGCAGCTTCCTGGGCGTCTGGCTGGGCGGGCGGATGTATGACGCCTATGGCGATTACACCTTTGTCTGGTGGATCGGCGTGGCGGTGGGCGCGTTCAGTGCGATTGTGCATCTGCCGGTGAGGGAGCAGCCGCTGCGGGCGGCGGCAGCGGCGTAACGCCGGCAGGGTGTCCGGTGCGGGCCGCAGGACCGGGGCGCTGCCCCGGGCCCCGGGAGTATTTTTAACCAGAAAGAAGCCGCAGCAGCCTGGCGGCCGGCGGCTCAGCTCAGGCCGCGGCGGTGGTTTTGGGAGATGATCTCCAGCACCTGTTCCGTATGCGTATAAGGCAGGCCGTGGCCGGCGCCGGGGATTTCCTCCTGACGGATCGAGCGGGCATGTTCGGCCAGCCGGCCTGCGGAGCTGGGCGGGATCACCGCGTCCGTCTGGCCCCAGATGGCCAGCACCGGCACGCCGGCCTGGTGCAGGCGGCGCTGATCGGCAGTGAAATCCTCGTTCAGGAGGCCGCGCAGCGAGGCGAGGATGGCAGGAATATAACCGCGGAACCCCAGTTCCTTCTGCTGCAGGTCCACAATGCCGGGCACAGAGCTGGGCAGTTTGCGCTCGGCTTCGGTGCCGCGGATGTGCAGGGCAGGGTACAGCGCCTGCATCAGCCACCCGCCCAGTCCCGGCACCTGGCGGATGGTGCGGGTCAGCCAGCCGGTGCTGCTGCCGAAACCGGCGGGCGCCAGCAGGATGATCTCGCGCACACGCTCCGGGTGGGCCGCGGCAAAAGCAGTGGCGATGGCACCTCCCATCGAATAGCCGATCAGGGTGAAGTCATCGCCGATGTCCTGGTCCGCCAGAAGTTCCTCCAGCTGGGCGAGGAAGAAGGCGCGGTCCTGCAGGCCGCCGGGACGGTCGGAGAGCCCTCGCCCGTACAGGTCGTAGCTCAGCACCCGGTAGCCCATGGCGGCCAGCCCCGGCGCCACCCCGTCCCAGACGCAGGAGGGGGTGGTAAGCCCGTGCACGCAGACAGCCACAGGCCCGCGCAGGGGGCCGCTCCAGCGGTAATAGGTGGCTCCGCCGGACAATTGGGCAAATGCGCCGGGGGCGCCCTGCCGGGCCGCGGCATCCATCGGCTTGCGCAGCCGCTCGCGCAGCAGCGGCAGGAGGATCAGGATCAGAACGGCAGCACCCAGACCCAGCAGCCAGCTCATTGGCTCGCCTGCCACTTCTGCAGGACGTGGTGGCTGGTCATCAGATCGAGATGGGCGCCGCCGCCGTTTTTGAACAGGGTGATCCGGGCCGGGTCATAGGCGGGGAAGCCTTCGAGGCTGTAGAAATCAGCCAGCACGTCGCTGCGCTGGATGGTGCCTTCGGCGAGCGGGATCTTGAACTCGCCGATGTGGTCCAGCGTGGTGTCGAAGCTGTCGCAGTAGATTTGCGCGCGCGTCAGCGCCTGGTCGTCGGCTTCGCGCATGTCGGGGCGGTAGGCGCCGATCATGTTGAGATGCTGGCCGGGGCGCAGCCATTCGCCTTTGATCACCGGGTTCGAGGACATGGTGCAGGTCACGATGATGTCCGCCGCGCGCACGGCGCTTTCCAGCTCCGGGGCATATGCGGTTCCGGGGTACCCGTCGCAGAGCTCTTCGGCCTTGGCGCCGGTGCGGTTCCAGACCCGGATCTGCGCCTGCGGAAAGCCTGCGCCAAAGGCCTCGATCAGCGAGGCGCCGACGGTGCCTGCCCCGACGATCAGCACCTCGCGGGCCTCGGGATTTGCCAGCCGCAGGGCGCCGAGCAGGCTGTCGCCCGCGGTTTTCCATTTGGTCACCAGATGGAAGTCCACCAGCGCCTCGGGCGTGCCGTCCTGATCGGAGTAGAGGCAGACCGAGCCGTTGATCATCGGCTTGCCCGCCTCGGGGTTGCGCGGAAAGATGTTGGCGGTCTTGACCGCGATCCCAAGCCCGTCGATCCAGGCCGAGCGGCTGAGCAGGGTATCCGGATCGCGGTAGAGGAACGTGTCGCCGATTTCCGCCTTGGGCAGTTTATGGCTGGCAGCCAGGGCCCCGGCAAAGCTGACCCAGTCCAGCAACGCCTCTCCCTCTTCAAATCCGATGAATGGAATGCTCATTTCTTGCGTCTCACCCTCTGTTGCGGACCGTCTCAGGCGGCCTCTTGTTGTGTCAGCAGCCCCTCCTGCACCAGCCGCGCTGCAAAGGGAGCGGGGCTGGTGAACAGATGGGTCTGCCAGCCGCGCGCTTTCGCGGCTTCGATGTTCTCTGGGCGGTCGTCGGTGAATAGAAGCCTGCCCGGCGCCACCCCGGTTTCGCGTTCCAGAATGGCATAGATTTCCGGTTCTGGCTTGACCGTTTTCAGATGCGCGGAGACGAATGTGTGGTCAAAACCACGCAGGAAAGGATAGGCGCCGCAGGCGGTTTCAAAGGTTTCCGCGCCGAAATTGCTGAGCGCAAAGACGGGCATGCCTTGGGCCTGCAGCGACTGCATCAGGCGGACAGAGTGCGGGATCGCCTGCGGCACCATCCGAATCCAGCAGTCGTGCCACCAGCGGATTTCCTGACTCCACTGCGGGTGCCGTTCTGCCAGGCTGTAGACAGAGGCGCGGAACGGGGCGCCGCGGTCGATCTCCAGGTTGACCGGATGCAGCGGCACCTCGGCGAACAGCTGCTTGCGGCGGTCTTCGCCGATACGGTTGTCATAAAAGCGTTCCGGCTCCCATTCGATCAGCACGCGGCCTATGTCGAAAACGACGGCATCAATGGGCATCGGACGGTATCCTTCGTGTTTAGCCAGCCGACCGCGGCCGTGGGCGGGAGGGGGGATGCTGGCGGCGGGTTTCACGCCAGACCGAGACCAGCCCGGAGGCAATGATCAGGCTGCTGCCGGTCCAGACGGCCAGGTCCGGCCATTCGTTGAAGATCAGCACGCCCCAGACCACCGACATCGGCATGGCAATGTATTCGAACGGAGCGGCAAGGGCGGCTTCGTTCAGGCGGTAGGCCTGGCTGACCAGATAGCCGCCGATGGAGCCTGCCAGGCCAACTCCGATCAGATAGGGCCAGTCCTGGGGAGCAGGCCAGATCCAGGCGCGCAGGATGAAATCAAGTGCAGCGCCGCTGCCCTCGTACCGCCCGTCGCCGAACAGGAAGCCGGCCAGGGCGCTGATGATCAGGAAGCCCAGCATCGGGTAGAAAGCAAGTGTCGCGCCGCTTTCCGAGCTGCCTGCGCGGCGGGTCAGCACATGCAGGGTGGCATAGCCGCAGGCGCCGAAAAAGGGCAGCAGGGCGGCGGCCTGAAAGGTGCCGGGGCCGGGGCGCATGATGATCAGCACGCCCAGGAAACCCGTGCAGACCGCACCCCAGCGCGAGGGGCCGGGACGTTCGCCTAGGAACAGGGCCGACAGGGTGGTGACGATCAGCGGGGTGGCAAAGGCGATGGCCACGGCTTCGGCCAGCGGCAGGATTGCAAGGCCGGTGAAGAAGCAAAGGTTTGCAAACAGCACCGCGCAGCAGCGCAGCAGGTGCAGTTTCGGCTGGTGGGTGCGCAGGCGGTTGTAACCGCCCTCGAGCGGAACGATGACGGCCAGCATGACGATCATAGCCACAACCGAGCGGAACAGCACGACTTCATACAGCGGGTAATCGCCGGACAGGAACTTGAAGATCATGTCGATGACGGAGAAGGCCACACCGGCTCCGGCCGCGGCCAGCAGCCCGAAGATATTGACCTGCGCCTGCGTGTTCATCGGACAGCTCCGCCGGGATCAGTCGTGGGGTGTGCAGCAAATCAGTGGCGCAAATGCCGGGCACTGGCAATGGGGCGGCGCCCGGAAATTTATGAATTCTCCGGCAAATTTCTTCTCCGGGATTTTCAGCCGCAAAACACGAGTTCAGCGGTTGTGGGAGCAGGCCTGCGGGGCATCTGTATTCGTGAACGGCGGATCACACAAAGTCATTGGGCCTGGCCGGGAGGTTTGCCTAGCTTTCGCAGAGGATCTGCAAGGAAGAGGCATATGATCACCTGCTATATCACCTATGAAATTGAACCGGCCAAAATTGAAGCCTTCGAGAATTACGCCAAGGCCTGGATTCCGCTGGTGGAGCGGTTCGGCGGCACCCATCATGGCTATTTTCTGCCGCATGAAAGCGCCAATGATCTGGCGGTGGCGCTGTTTTCTTTCCCGTCACTGGCGGCCTATGAAGACTATCGCGCCAGAAGTTTCGAGGACGAGGACTGCTTGGCCGCGTTCCAATACGCCAAGGACAACTGCATCGTCCGGCGCTATGACCGGACTTTCCTGCGGCCGGTGCTTGAAGGTGATCTGGAGCCGTTGAAAGCAGCGATTGGCTAACGCCCTGCCTTGGCAGCTCTGAGCTCGCGCTCCAGCGCATCCAGAAAGCGGGAGCGGTCGGCCTTGGTGAAGCCCTTGCCGCCGCCCTGAACCCCGAGCGGGTTGGCGGCGCGCAGGTCGGCCATCAGGTCGCGCATCGCCAGCTGCTGGCCGATGTTGGCCTGGGTAAAGCGCTCGCCGTTGTGGCGCAGCACGCGGGCGCCGGCCTCGATGCATTTGGCGGCCAGCGGGATGTCACCCGTCACCACCACATCGCCGGGGCCGCAGCGCTCGGCGATCCACATGTCGGCCACATCGGCGCCCTCGGCCACGATCACGGTTTCCACAAGCGGGTTCTGCGAGGGGCGCAAGCCCCCGTTGGAGACCACAAACATACGGAGGCCGTGGCGGGTGGCGACCCGCTCGGCCTCCTGCTTGACCGGGCAGGCGTCGGCGTCGATGTAAAGCGCGCTCACTCGGCCGCCTTCTTCTCTGCCTCGGTGGCCTTCTCTGCCTTTGGCGCAGGTTTGGCTTTGACCTTGCGGGCGGGTTTCTTCACCTTGAACTCCTCCGGGATCGGCATCCGGTTAAAGGCGTCGAGGCCTGCAACCTTGTAGGCCTCAGCCAGGGTCGGGTAGTTGAAGGTGTTCTGCACGAAGTAATCGACGGTGCCCTTGAGGTTCATCACCGCCTGGCCGATGTGAATGAGTTCGGTGGCGCCTTCGCCGACGATCTGCACGCCCAGAACCCGGCGGGTCTTGAGGGACAGCAGCATTTTCAGCATGCCGTGCTCCAGCCCCATGATGTGGCCGCGCGAGGTTTCGCGGAAGCGCGCCTCGCCGACCTCGTAAGGGATGCCGCGCTCTTTCAGCTCTTCCTCGGACATGCCGCAGGTGGACATCTCCGGCACCGAGTAGATGCCATAGGGATACCAGGGGCTTTCCGGCATGGTCGGGGTATCGAGGGCGTGGCAGGCGGCAACCCGGCCCTGCTGCAGCGAGGTGGACGCCAGCGACGGGTGGCCGATCACATCGCCGGTGGCATAGATATGCGGCACCTCGGTCTGGTAGGTCTTGCGGTTGACGCTGAGACGGCCGCGGTGATCGGTCTTGAGCCCGGTGGCCTCGAGGTTCAGCGCGCCGGTGGCGCCCATGCGGCCGGCTGCAAACAGCAGCATTTCGGCGCGCACATGGCGGCCGTTGTCGAGGGTGACCTCGACATGTTCGCCTGCGTCTTCGATGCTTTCCACGGCGGCCCCGAGGCGGAGATCAACGCCGTTCTCACGGATCTGATGGGTGAATTCCTGGATCAGGGTCTTGTCGATGAAATCCAGGAAAGTCTCGCGCGGCTCGATCAGGGTAACGCGCACATCAAGAGCCGAGAACATGGTGGCATATTCCACCCCGATCACGCCGGCGCCAATGACCACCAGAGAACGCGGGATCTGCGCCATTTCCAGGAACTCGTCGCCATCGACAATGGTGGTTCCATTGAAGGGAACATAGTCCGGGCGGTAGGTCTTGGTGCCGGTGGAAATGAGAAATTTCTCGGCGGTCAGCTTGGTTGTTTCACCAGCCTCTGTGGCAACTTCCACCTCGTTAGGACCGATGAATTTGGCCAGGCCCAGCAGCGTGTCCACGTGGTTCCGGTTGAACTGGTGCTCCAGCACGTCGACCTCGTGATCGAGGGTCTGGTGCAGACGGGCCTTGAGGTCTTCGGCGCCGATCTGGTCCTTCACCCGGTAGGAGCGGCCGTAGAAGGAGCGCTCGCGCCAGCCGGATAGGTTCAGCACGGTCTCGCGCAGGGTTTTCGACGGGATGGTGCCGGTGTGCACCGACACGCCCCCCAGCCGGTCCTTGCGGTCGATCACCAGCACCCGGCGGTGCAGCTTGCCTGCCTGGATGGCAGCGGCGCGGCCCGAGGGGCCGGAACCGATGATGATCAGGTCATAATCAAATTCGTCACTCATGGCCGCGTCCTTTGTCGTTTAGCTCTGGTACAGTGCGTCGGCGTGGAAGGAGACATGCTCCTCCATGAAGGTCGACACGAAGAAATAGCTGTGGTCATAACCCGGCTGCATCCGCAGGGTGGCCTGCTGGCGGCGTTCGGCGACGGCGTGCGCCAGCGCCTCGGGCTTCAAGAGGTCGATGAACTGGTCCGAGGTGCCGGTGTCGATCAGAATCGGGCCGTCAAAGCCCTTTTCGCGCATCAGCAGGGTTGCGTCATGCTTGGCCCAGGTTGCCTCATCGTCGCCCAGATAGGCGCTTAGCTGCTTGCGGCCCCAGTCGGAGGCAGACGGGTTGGAGATCGGAGCAAAAGCCGAGACCGACTTGTAGCGGCCCGGCAGGTTCATCGCCAGCGTCAGTGCGCCATGGCCGCCCATCGAATGCCCGGTGATCGCCTGGCGGTCCAGGTCGATGGCGAATTTCTCACCCAGCAGCGCGGGCAGTTCCTCGGCGACATAGTCCCACATGCGGAAATGCGGCGCCCAGGGGGCCTGGGTGGCGTTCACGTAAAAGCCCGCGCCCTGGCCCAGGTCGTAGGCGTCATCATCGGCGACGCCTTCGCCGCGGGGGCTGGTGTCGGGGAAGACGATGGCGATGCCCTGCTCGGCGCACCAGGCCTGGGCGCCCGCCTTGGTCATCGCGTTTTCATGGGTGCAGGTGAGGCCCGAGAGATACCACAGCACCGGCACCGGGCCGTCCTTGGCTTCTTCCGGCAGGAACAGGCCAAAGGTCATGTCGCCGCCGGTGGCGGTGCTGGCGTGCTTGTAAACGCCCTGGGTGCCGCCAAAGGCGCGGTTCTCGGAAACGGTTTCCATGCGTGAGGCTCCTTAAATCTGTTAGCCCTATCGCTATCCGCAGATCATTGCTGCGTCCAGCGGGTGGGCGGCGGCAATTCCGGTTTTTGCGGCACAAGGCTTGCGAAATCGCAAACAACCGGGGCTACAGCCGCTTGGCCATGGCCGAAAATGCGCAGGGGATTGCTGGACAGAGGCGGCAAAAACCGGGACAGTCCGCCGCCGGAACATATGGGAGCGAGAGGAATGAGCGGTTTTCTGAGACTGGCACCGGAGGCCGCTGAGGCGGAAGTGGAGCGCCCGGCAGCGGAAAAGGTGATAGCGGGCGATCCGGTCTTCACCACCTGGAACGCCGAGGAGCGTGACGGGCTCTACTGCGGCATCTGGCAATCGACGCCGGGCAAGTGGCGGATCTCTTACGACGAGTGGGAATACTGCCGGATCCTGGAGGGGCGCTCGGTGATCACCAGCGATGACGGCAGTGAGTATCCGCTGGCGGCGGGCGACAGTTTCATTCTGCGGCCCGGCTTCAGCGGCACCTGGGAGGTGATCGAGACCACCCGCAAGGAGTACGTGATCCGGCTTTAGGGGCTGGAAACCCAGGCGATGACGGCGGGTACGGTGACGATCGACAGCACTGTCGAGATCAGTATGGCGGCAGAGGCCCGGTGCGGCGCCACGCCATAGTGCTGCGCCAGCATGTAGACATTACCTGCCACGGGCAACGCCGCAGCGGCGATGGCGACTGAGGCGGCAAAGGGGGCGGCGGGGATCAGCCACAGCACGGCGATGGCAACGCAGGCCGGGTGCAGCACCAGCTTTGCGAAGCTGAGCCACCCCGCGATATGCACCCGCTCGGCGGATTTCGAGGCCAGCGATGCGCCGATGGCAAACAGCGCTCCCGGTGTAGCCGCGCCGCCCAGGATGGTGAGGAAGTCATTGACCGGAACCGGAATTGGCAGCTCCGAGGCCGACCAGGCCAGACCGGCGCAGATCGACAGGATCATCGGGTTTTTCAGCAGGCCCAGTCCGACCATCTTCAGGGTGGCCAGCCGGAGGCCCTGACCGCGGCCCGCGTTGATCAGTATGACGATCAGCGAGGAGAACACCACCAGATCAACGCTCAGCACCACCATCATCGGCGCGGCCGATGCAGGGCCGAACAGGATCGCCATCATCGGCAGGCCAAGGAATCCCACATTGCCGATCGCAGCGCATTGCGCCTCGACCGCTGCGGTTTGCATATCCAGCCTGCGGATCAGGGCGACGGCGGTTACCAGCAGGTAGACCGCCAGCGTGCCCGCCAGATAGCCCAGGATCAGGGATGGATCGAAGACCTCGGCAAAGGAGAGATTTGCGGCAAAGCGGAAGATCATTGCCGAGAGCGGGAAGAAGAAAATGAACTTGGTGAGATAGGCGGTGGCCTCTTCGGTAAAGAACCGGCTGCGCCCCGCACCGTAGCCGAGGGCGATGATTGCAAAGAACGGCAGGGTGCGGAAGAAGATCTCAGCCATTGGCGGATTGGTAACCTGAATTGACCAATTGGCAAAGGGTGTTTTTCAGGAAAGGCGCGCGCTCCCGCCTGCTCATGGCCATTCTTGGGAATGCCCTTCGCAGTTGGGCGTGGCCCCGTGCGTTGCACGGGGAAGGGGGTTCTGCTGAGAGCGCCGTTTCGAGTGTGTGGCTGGCAGGGGCCGCCTCAAGGATGAACCGCGCATGCGCGCGGCGGCCTTGCCGCCCTTGACCCGACCTTTGCCAAGCGGTGCGGCAGCTGCAGCGCGCCAGCGCTGCCAGGCCCAACCGGGAGGGGCAGCCTGTGGCTGCTCTGGAGCGGGCGGGAGTGCCACCGGCGGCGGGCGCTAACCGCTGCCGATCAGGGCGCCGGCGCCGAGCACCAGGGCGCCGCCCAGAACCACCTGCATCGTGGCGCGCCAGAACGGGGTCTGCATGAAACGGTTCTGGATCCAGGCGATGGCCCAAAGCTCCACAAAGACGATCAGCAGGGCCAGCGTGGTGGCGGTCCAGAACTCGGGGATCAGATAAGGCAGGGCGTGGCCGAGGCCGCCCACGGTGGTCATAATGCCCGAGGCCAGGCCGCGCTTGACGGGTGAGCCGCGGCCGGACAGTTCGCCGTCGTCCGAGGCGGCCTCGGTGAAACCCATCGAGATGCCCGCGCCGACCGAGGCGGCCATGCCGACAAGGAAAGTGGTCCAGGTGTCCTGGGTGGCAAAGGCGGTGGCAAAGATCGGCGCCAGGGTGGAGACCGAGCCGTCCATCAGCCCCGCCAGCCCGGGCTGCACCCAGGTCAGGATGAACTGGCGGTGGGCAGCAGTATCCTCGTCTGCCCGGGTGCCGTCGTCCAGATGTGCCTCTTCCAGTTCGCCAGCCCGCGCCTGGTGGCCGGCTTCGGCGGCAGCCAGGTCGCCCAGCAGTCTGCGGGTGGCGGCGTCCTGGGTGCGGGCGGCAGCCGCGGTGTAGAAGCGTTCGGCGTCGCGCTCCATTGCGCGGGCCTCGCCGCGGATCCGCTCCAGGCTCAGGTTCTCCATCAGCCAGATGGGGCGGCGGGCATAGAAG
This sequence comes from Leisingera sp., assembly GCA_040830225.1. GTDB lineage: Bacteria > Pseudomonadota > Alphaproteobacteria > Rhodobacterales > Rhodobacteraceae > Leisingera. The sequence goes on along the minus strand of JBFOLS010000276.1, from coordinate 3,111 downwards.
CCTGCCACATGCTCGCGCCGGATCAGCGGGATTGCCGGGCCGAACCGTGCCTCATGCAGGGCAATCAGCTGGGCGCGGTGCTCGTCCTCCTCTGCCGCCATGCCGTCGAACATGGCGGCAGAGGCGGGATACTCGGCCCGCAGCCGTTCCGCATAGCCGCGGGAGATGCGCGAATCATCCTCTTCCGAGGAAATCGCCAGGGCCAGAACCTCTTGCCCGCTCAAGTCCGCAAAGCGTTTGCGCTGTGTGAAAAACCGCATTTTCCGCCCCTGATTTAGAATTATTCTAAACATAACGGTTTCGCGAGCGCCCGCAAGGCGTCAACAGTATTGCTGTTGCAAAGCGGGCTTGCGGATTACATTAGGGGCAGAAGCAGCTGCCACCAGCCCCGTATCCTGAGGAGCCCTCATGAACCAGCAAGCCAGCGTCCTGCGCACCGGCCGGAAATTCGACCAGGTCCTGGAGGGCGCGCGGGAGGTGTTTCTGGCTGACGGGTTCGAAGGGGCGAGCGTCGACAAAATCGCCAAGGCGGCGGGGGTGTCGAAAGCAACGCTCTACAGTTACTTCCCTGACAAGCGGGTGCTGTTCATGGAGGTGGTGCGCTCGGTCTGTGTGCAGCAGGCCGAGAACCCGCTGGACTTGGCGGCGGGCAGCTGCGGTCCGCAGGACGTGCTGCGGGTGGCGGCGGAGCATGTGCACGGGGTTCTTATGGGCGGCATCAGCCTGCAGCTGTTCCGCATCTTCGTGGCCGAGGCCGACCGCTTCCCCGAGCTGGGTCCGATGTTCTACGAAAGCGGGCCGATGGTGCTGCACGGGCAGATCCGCGGTTATCTGGAGCTTGCCGCGGAACGGGGCGAACTGGCGATTCCGGACACCGATCTGGCCGCGGCGCAGTTCGTTGAACTGTGCAAGACAGATGTTTTCCTGCGCTTCCTGTTCAATATCGACGAAGAATTCACTGCCGAAGAGCGCGAACGGGTGATCAGCGGAGCAATCGGGACCTTTCTGGCGCGCTACGGCGTTTGAAGGTCCCGCCTGCCCTTCCTGGGCGTTCAGTGTGTGACGAAGGTATTCGGCGTGTCGCGGAAGGTTTCGTGGCAGCTGATACAGCTTTGCATCAGGCTGGGGAGGGTCCGCCGCAGCCCCGGCAGGGTGCGCGCATTGAGCGACTTGGCGGCGGCTTGCGCCATCTCGGCGCGGTTTTCAAAATCCTTCCAGGCATGCCAGATCAGCGGCCGCGCATTGGAGCGCGGATCCAGCCGCGGTTTCTTGAAATGCTTGCGGATCGAGCCGGTGGACTTGACCAGCAGCCGCCGGGCGGCCCGGGCCTTGGCCTGATCAAAGTAGCTGCGCCCGGCCATCATGCTGGTGAGCTCATCCATCGCGGCCTTTTGCGAGTTCATCAGGGCGATCCGGCGCGTCACATGCTTGTTGAAATCATTGCCGGCGGTGCCGGGGGCAGAACTGCCGATGGCCAGGGCGAGAATGACCGCCAGAAAGGCCGCGGTTTTGTGCAGACGGAAACTCATCGCTGTCCCCTCTGGCAGGATAATCGAATCAAATGACAAGAACAAAATAAGAACATATAGTGTAGCACTCCCGTAATCTGGCCAGCTTTCGGCCTGTGCTGCCGTTTGCTCTGCCCCCGTTTCTGCCGCTGTTGCCCATGCCCCATCGCCGCATCTTATCGCTTTGGTTTCCGCGCCTTGGGGCGGAGCGCATCATGCGGGCAGAGCGCGGCGGCATCACCGGGCCGCTGGCCGTTGCCTGCGAAGTGTCCAACACGCAGGTTATTTCTGCGTTAAACGCTGCCGCTTTGGCGGAAGGCCTGCAGCCCGGCCAGCCGCTGCGCGATGCCCATGCGATGTGCGCCGCGCTGGTGGTGCGGCCGCGCAACCGTGCCGCCGAGGCTGCGTTCCTGGCAGCGCTCAGGCGCTGGGCGGGCAAGTTCAGCCCCTGGGTTGCCGAGGCGGAGGAGGACGGGCTGGTGCTGGACATCAGCGGCTGCGCGCATCTGTTCGGCGGCGAGGCGGCGCTGATGGAGGCGGCGGGGCGCGATTGCGCGGAAATGGGTCTCAGCGTGCAGATGGGGCTGGCTGATACCCTGGGCGCGGCCTGGGCGCTGGCGCGTTACGCGGGCGAGGAGGCGGTGCCGGACCGTTCCGGCGATGCCATCGACCAGGAGGCGCCTGCCACCCGCGCCCGGTCGCAGAAGCGCACCCCGCGGCAAAGCGCCAAACGCCGCCACTGGACCCGCGGCGGTGCGGCACCGCAGGTGCAGGCTTTGCCGCCGCAGATGGGCCGGATTGCCAATCCGGGGCAGGCCTATGCCGTGCTTGAACCCTTGCCGGTGGCGGCGCTGCGGCTGGACGGCGCCACGGTGGCGCAGCTGAACCGGCTGGGGCTCAGGCGCATAGGCGACCTGCTGGGGCAGCCGCGGGCGGGCCTGGCGCGCCGGTTCGGTCGCGGGCTTGTGCTGCGGCTGGACCAGGCGATGGGCAGCGCGCCTGAGCCGGTCTCGCCCGCCCGCAGCCCGGATCACTTTGCGGTGCGGCTGACCCTGCCGGAGCCGATCGGGCTGATGGAGGATCTGCTGGCCGGGATCGACCGGATGCTGCCGCGGCTCTGCGCCCGGCTGGAGGCGCGCGGCAGGGGGCTGCGCAGCCTGCGGCTGGAGGCGCACCGCTGCGATCAGGCGATGGAGGCGGTGGCGGTGGGGCTGGCGCGGGCGACACGCGATCCGGCCCGCATCCGGCCGCTGCTGGAGATGAAGCTGGAGCAGATCGATGCGGGCTATGGCATCGACATGCTGCGGCTGGAGGCCCTGCAGACCGAAGCCATCCATGACCGCACCCCCGCAGGCCATGCCGAGGCAGGTGCCGCGGCACGGGCGCGGCAGGAAGACGGCGCGGCGCTGGAAGATCTGATCGGCCGTCTTGGCGCCCGGCTGGGGCTGGAGGCGGTCACCCGCTATCACCCGGCTGAAAGCCACATTCCCGAAAAGACCTTCACCGTGCAGGCGGCGGCCTGGTCCGAGCCTGCGGCGGGCGAGTGGCCGCGCGCGCCGCGGCCGCGGCGGCTGCTGCTGTGGCGGCCTGAGCTGGTCCATGC
>JBFOLS010000275.1:0-7351 GCA_040830225.1 Leisingera sp. | reverse complement strand
CTGAAAGCGGTGCAATCGCAGGGCATTGAACAGGCGGTTTCAAGCGCCACGCTGCTGCGGGACCATGACGACAGCAATGCCTGGACAGACTGGCTGACCACCGCGCAGCTGCCGCGTCAGACACGCCGGGACACTCTGATCATCCCGGATCCCAATGTCCGGGTTCAGGCGGTTATCGACGGCCAGGGAATTGCGCTGATGGATGCCTTGGTCGAGCGCGAACTGGAAGAGGGCAAGCTGTTTCGCCTGTCGCCGCATGCGCTGCAGGACTATGGCTACTTCCTGGCCCGTCCGCGGCAGAGCCGGGCGCAGAAAAGCGTTGAGGCTTTCACTGGTTGGTTGCAGGGGCAGTAGTGCGCTGCCCCTGGACGTCACCGCTTCAGATCAGACAAATCCGCAGAACAAGGCAGCCTTTCAACGCTTTATACGTCGGCACAGCACGCAAAACACAGTGGCAGGCGCTGCCTCTTGCCATCTTGATGACCAGCCGCGCAGCCGCGAGCGGCTGCGCCCAATCAGCCGGCCAGCCCCACAGCAACAGGCAGCGCCGCCAGCCCCAGGGAGATTGCCGCCCCCATCGGCAAGCTCCCTGGGGCTTGAACCGCCGCCCAGTTCACGGTGGTGGCGGGCGGGCTGACCCGCGGCGCCGCCACTGCAATCACCACCGCGATCATTGCAGCGCTGAAACACCAGCCGAACGCTGACAGCGCTGAGGACGGCACGAACAGGATCGCTACGGACATCATCTTGACATCGCCCCCGGCGATCACCCGCAAATGGAACAACGCTGCGCAGATCAGCGCCACCACGCCTGCCGCCAGCAGGCGCATTCCGGTTTCCGGCAGCGGCAGCAGCGGTGCTGTCAGCAGGAACACTGCAGCCATGCACAAGACCAGCCAGTTTGGAATCCGCAGTTGCCGCAGGTCATTGATCCCGGCCCAGATCAGCAGCGGGCCAACAGCCGCAAGCGGCACAAAGCCGGCATAGGCACTCATGCCGCCGTTCCCCGCCTCGGGGAGCGCCCGGCAAAGGTATCAACCGAGACCAGGTGGTAAACCAGTTCGGTGAGGTTGCTGGTCCGGGTCTTGGCATAGATGTTGCGCAGATGCGTGCGCAGCGTCGATTTCGAAATCCCCAGGTCCGTCTGTACCCGTTTGGCCGGCTGGCCCTTACTCAAGAGCACACAGACCCGGTATTCGGCGCGGCTCAGCTGGGCCGGGTTCTCCATGCTCAGCAGATGCGCTTCCACCTCGGCGTTGCGGCGCAGCCGCCGCTCGGTCAGGCAGGCCTCGGTGTAGAGCCCTGGCGAGCGGTTGGTCCAAGTACGCACCAGCGTATCCGAAACGATGTTCAAGAGCGCCTGCTGAACTGCCCCCGGCCGGGAGGCGAAATGCAGCTCCAGAAAATCGGTGTGACGCTTGCCCAATGACAGCGGAATGACCGCAAGCTCTGCCAGTCTCCGTGCCGCATGAAACCGGTCCAGTGCCGGATCGGCCTCCTGATCGTTCATTGATTTGTACCAGATCAGCCCGGGCTTGGCCTTGTCCAGGTAGCCGCCCAGAACCGAGCGGGCAAAGGAACGGTCCAGCGGCGGGCCCTCGCCCGCGGCTGCATCGAAAAACACGGATCCTGAAGCCCGGCCCTTGCCGGTCGAAACCCTGCAAACTGCAGCAGCTTCCCCATTAATGGCTGCCGCCAGGGCGCGCAAAGCGTCCCGGAATGGCGCGCAGCCATGAAGGCACTCACACCATCGCGCAATTGGCGCAATCATACCGGCCTCAGCGGCCTGGATGGTGCGGGTGTCAAATAGCGCATTGGTCCCCATAACGCGCATCCCCCCACAGCAAAATATACTCATTAACTTAGCGCTCTGAATGCCGTAGCAAGCGCAAAAAACAGTTACTCCTTTATTGCCTCTCCCCATGCTGGCGGCTTTATTCAAATGCGTCAATAATTTGGCAGAAATTGAGCGTGGCGGCTCAATTTTTCAATCATAAGGCGAAAAATTGCTTCGTCTGGACGAGGTGACCCGGGTCAATCCCTGGATTTCCGGCATATTGTTCAAGTGCTTGCGAATCAGCTTTCCACAAGGCGGATATAGCGGATCACCACCGGGCCGATTGTGATTGCAATCAGTGCAGGCAGCATCAGCGAGGCCAGAACCGCTGACATCTTCACCGGCAGTTTGTTGGCCATTTCCTGCGCCCGCAATTCTCTCTGGGCGCGCAGATCCTCGGAATAAGTAGCCAGCGCCGTGGCCATGCTGGTGCCGAATTGCATCGACTGAAGCGCTACATTGGCAAAGGACCGGGCGGTCTCTACACCGGTGCGGTAGGCCATGTCCAGCAGTGCATCCTCACGCTGACGGCCTGCTTGAATCTGCCGTTGCACGCTTAATAGTTCAAACGCCAGATCCGGCGAGACACCGGCAAGCTCATTGCCGACCCGGGTCATTGCCGCGTCAAAGCCCAGACCGGAATCCACCGAGATCCGCATCAGGTCCAGCGCGTTAGGAAAAGCCTCTTCGATCCGGCGGCGGCGCGCGGCAGCACGGGCATTCAGCACGTAGACAGGGCCAAAGTACCCTGCCCCCACCAGCCCGCTCAGCACTTGGAAGACCTGCAGATTAGTCCATCCCGCAACAATAGCTGTGACCGGGTTCGGCGGCAGCAGACCCGGCATCTTTCCCGCCGCAATGATGAGCAGCAGCAGCCCGGGCAGTACGAGCCCCAGCAGAACCCTGATCAGAGTGAAACTGCGCAAAGCGCCGGCTTGAGAAAACCCGGCTTGGGCCAGCTTGTTTTCGAGCTCCGAACGCTCGCCCCGGTCCGCAGGCACAAAAGCCTTCATCAGCCCCCTGGCCTGAGCGGTGGGTGCTTTCAGGAGGCTCATGTCGCGGCGCTGGCCGCGGCGGGCCTCATGCAGAGACGACAGCCGCGCCGCTGCCGGGGATTTCCCGGCCAGGCTGCCGGCCAGCCCGAAATAGAGCAGCAGCACCGCTGCCCCGGCCCCTGCCACAACCAGTGCGTTGGCGGTCAAACCGGTGCGGCTGATGAATTCTGCAAGCATCTCTTCCATTGTGAACCTCCCCGGGTCAAATCCGGAAACTGACCAGCTTCTTCAGCACGATTGCGTTCAGCACTGTCAGCAGGATGATGCCTATCAGCATCGGACGGAACAGCGGGTCATCTGCAACGCCGGAAAAATAGCTGGGTGTCAGCACCGAGACCGAGCCAAAAATCACCAGCGGCAGGGCGGACAGCAGCCAGGCCGTGAGCCGGCCTTCGGAGGAGAGTGCATGCACCTTGCGGCGCAGGGCAATACGGCTGCGGATCACCCGCGCCAGCGTGTCCAGCATCCCCGACAGATCGCTGCCGGTGCCATGCTGGATGCCGATGCTGGCGGCCAGATACTGCACGTCCTCCAGGCCGGTGCGCTCGGAAAACTCCTGCACCGCGGCAGGCAGGTCCTCGCCATAGGTCACCTGATCAAAGATGATCCCCAGTTCTGTGCCCGCCGGATCGGCCATTTCACGGGCGGCAATTCCGATGGAGTTGTTCAGCGGGTGCCCCGACCGCAGCCCCCGTGCCATCATTTCCAGCGCATCCGGCAATTGGTGCACCAGCGTGTCCATCTGTTTGCGCTGCCGTGCCAGCAGCAGGGCCAGCGGCACGCCGTAACCCAGAACCGCGCCAATTGCGGCTGCATTCAGTACGGGTGCGTAAACCGCCGCGGCGATTGTCAACAGCGCCGCCAGGGCGGTGCAGCCCGCCCAGAACGCTTCGGCGCTCAGCGGCACCCCCGCCTGACGCAGAGTTTTCGGCAGCCCGCCAACCAGCGGCAGCCTTTGCCAGCCGGTCCGGCGCGGCGGCGGCTTCAGCAGCGCCAGCCGCTCCGTTCCTGCACGGCCTTGGGCAATCATCCGCATCCGGCGGCTGCGCGAAGCTTCGGCAAGGCTCTTGCGGCTCACAAGCTGCTTCCCCCCCGAGACTGCCAGCAAAACGCCCACGGCAAGGCCGCAAAAAACCGCATAGCCGCCCAGCTGCCCGTTCCAGGATTGCAGCGCGTTCAGAAGCGTCTCGAACATCTACGCCTCCTCCGGCAAGAACAGGCTCTGGTCAAATGCGGCACCTGCCGCCTCAAGCTGTGCAGCGCATTGCGGCCGGATGCCTGTGGGTATGAATTCCCCCCTGATGCTGCCGTCCGGGGCTTTGCCCAGGCGGCGGTAGACAAAGATGTCCTGCATGGTGATGACATCGCCTTCCAGGCCGGTGAGTTCGGAAATGCTCATCACCCGGCGCTGGCCGTCTGCCAGACGCGCCAGCTGCACGATAATCTGCAGGCCTGAGGCGATCTGCGCCCGGATCGCCGCCAGCGGAAGCTCCATCCCGATCATCGAGACCATCTGCTCGATCCGTCCCAATGCGTCGCGGGCGGAATTTGCGTGCACCGTGGTCATGGAGCCGTCGTGGCCGGTGTTCATCGCCTGCAGCATGTCAAAGCTCTCTGCACCGCGCACCTCGCCGACGATAATGCGGTCGGGCCGCATCCGGAGCGCATTGCGCACCAGGTCGCGCTGGCTGACTGCACCGCCGCCGGAGGGGTTCGGCGGCCGGGTCTCCAGCCGTACCACATGCGCCTGCTGCAGCTGCAATTCGTCGGCGTCCTCGATGGTGACAATCCGCGAGCGCGGATCGATGCCCGCTGAAATCGCGTTCAGCATTGTAGTTTTTCCAGAGCCGGTGCCGCCCGAGATCAGGATATTCATCCGCGCTTCGACCAGAGCCTGCAGAAAAGCCCCGGCCTGGGCATTCAGCGCATTGTCCGCCACCAGCTTCTCCAACGTTAATGGATCGCGGGAAAACTTGCGGATCGACAGGGACGGGCCGTCAATGGCGCAAGGCCGGATGATGGCATTGACCCGGCTGCCGTCCTCCAGCCGCGCATCGACCCAGGGGTTGCTCTCGTCGACCCGGCGGCCTACGCGCGAGACTACCTTGTCGATGATCCGAAGCAGGTGCTTTTCATCGCGGAACCGCACCCCGGTCTGCTCCAGCACTCCGCCGCGCTCCACAAACACGGTCTTGTGGCCGTTGACCAGGATGTCATTCACTCCCGGATCCGCCAGCAGGGGCTCCAGCGGGCCAAGCCCCAGCACCTCGTCGATCAGTTCATCCACCAAGCGGCGGAATTCATCGGCGCGCAGCGGGTTGTTTTCCTCTGCCAGCACATCGCTGACCAGCGCCGCCACCTCGCGGCGCAATTCCTCCGGCTCGACCTTGTCGATCACCGCCAGATTCAGCCTCTCGATCAGCGCCTCATGCATCCGGCTCTTGAGCTCTAGGAAGGCGATCAGTTTCAGGTCCTCCGCCGGAATTTCCGTCTCGGCCTGGGCTGTTTCCCCGGTCTGGGGCCACAGCGGCACAACCGTGTCCGCACTGGCAGTTTTCTCTGTCCGCTTGCCGAAATTCCTGAACATCTCAAACCGCCTTTCCGTGCGACGCCGGCGCCGCCTCGGCGCGGGCATTGCGTATCCCGATCAGATCCTGCGCCATCCGCCGAACCGCCTTGGCCAGCCCCGAGCGCCCAGCCGCCGCCGACAGCGGCACCCCGCGGTCCACCGCCGCTGCAGCTGCCGAAGCATCATTTGGAAGCCAGTATCTGAACGGCTTCTGCAACAGTTTCGCGGCTTCCCTGTGGTGGCTGGCCGCGATCAAGGGTTTTCGTTCGCGGCTGACCACCACGTCGGCCTGCAAAGTCATGCTGGCTTCGCTGTAGAAATCGAGCAGCCGCCGTGCTTGGCAAATGGCCGGCACCGAGCTGCCGGTGACCATCAGCAGCTGCTCTGCCGCTTCCAGCACCGGGGTCAGCCATTCTGCCAGCGCCCGCGGCAGGTCGATCACCACAAAGTCGTACTGCTGGCGCAAATGACTGATCAGCGCCTGGACCTGCTCCGGCTTCAGCGCGTGCAAAGGCGCGATCTCAGCCGGCGCGGTCATGACCCACAGGCCTGGCGCGGCTTCGGTCATGGATTGCTCGGCAAAAACATGATCCGGCACAAAGCCTTCGCTCGCCAGTTCGTAAAGGCACCGGTTCGGCGGCAGATCGAGAAAACTGCCCACTGCACCGAACTGCAAATCGAGATCGACAAGCGCCACCCGGAATTCCGCTTCCTTGCGCCGCAGCCCCCGGCGCCGGGTCAGATAGTCGGCCAGATTGACCGCCAGCGTGGTGGCTCCAGCGCCGCCGCAGGACTGGGCAACCGGAATTACCATCCCTTCGCGGCTGCGCTGCGCACCGGCCGGACCCGGCGGCTCCGTGCGGTCCAGGCAACTGCGTATCGCTGCCGCCAGCTCAGCCGCCGAGACCGTATCGGGCAGCACGTCGCGCACTCCGGCTTCGGTCAGGCGCCGCATTTCCGCAAAGGGCATGGCGGCATCCGCCAGTGCCAGGATCCGGGCTGAACTCCCGGTTTGCTGCATGATTCCGCGCACGGCGGCGGCATCCCTTTCCGCTTCGCCCTCGACGCGGAAAATCACCAGGTCATGGTCTTCGGCCAGCTTCAGCGCGGTTCCGTTGATTTCGGACAGGGCGGCCGCGTGTTTCTGCACCTCGGTTCCGGGCTGGAACTGCGCCACGCTGGCCACCAGGATACTGATAGCCGGGTCCTTGGAAATCACCGCGATGGATTGTATCTCAGCCTGCATCGGCCCGTCCTTTCTGCGTCGCTGACCAAACCCGGCCCGGAACAACGGGCCGGGTTTGGTGCCGCCGTCTGCGCACTGTCTTGCCCGGGTGTCCGGGGCCACCCCCTTGCCCCGTTCCGGACAACAGCCGGAGATCAGCGGATCTCGGTTTCAGTGACCTCGGTGCCACGCCGGATCAGCACGGTTTTACGCACCGGGGCGCCTTCTGCCTCAGGCGGCTGATTGCGCAGCACATCACCCAGGCCGATCGATTCCAGCGGCACGTCCTCGTCCGGCGCATCCAGTGTCCGAAGGGTCAGGCTGAGCGTGCCTGCCCGCTGCGCCAGCGCCAGCCGCTGGCCCTGTTCCGGCGTTACCTCGACGGTCACAGTCCGGGCCACGCCCGGGGTCTCGGATTCTTCATTTGCATCCTGATCCACGCCGACCACGCGGGCGTTCTGCAGAATGGTCACGGTTTTCAGATCAATGCCGCGCCCCTGCGTCAGCAGGACGTCCACCCGGTCGCCCGGGGTCACGAAACCGCCCACTGCGGTTTCCGCGCTCACCTTGATCGCCATCGCCCGGTGGTCCGGGCTCAGGGTCTGCACAATCGTCACCTTCTCGCCGAACTTGGAAATCCGCGAGGCGCGGATCAATTCGCCCTG
>JBFOLS010000274.1:0-6350 GCA_040830225.1 Leisingera sp. | reverse complement strand
TTGAAGGAGTGAGGTTTGGCCCGAACAATAGCCAAAGATCATGACCAAAAACGCGCGCAGATTTTGAAATCCGCTGCGCGCGTTTTTGCGCGTGAGGGGTACGATGGCGCGTCGATGACCCAGCTTGCGCACGAATGCGGGATTTCCAAGGCCACCATCTACCACTACTATGATGGCAAAGAGGCGATCCTGTTCGACATCCTTGAGACTTATCTGTGCGAGTTGAGAGATCAAATATGCCGGATCGAAGTTGAAGGCCTCAGCCCAGCTGATCAGTTGCATAAAGTTGTTGCTGAAACGCTTTTGGCGTATCAGGGCATGGATGATGAACACAGGGTGCAAACCAGTGTTATCTCAGCCCTCTCTGATGAGCAGCAGAGTATTCTGCGAGGCTATCAGCGTGAAATGGTTGCCTTTCTAAGCCGAATAATTGAGGGAATTGCTCCGGAAGTATTTGAGGGCAGTGCTGAGAAGTTGCGTTCGACCACGATGTCGGTCTTTGGCATGCTCAATTGGTACTACATGTGGAATTCGGGAGCCGGCTCAAAAGCGCGTGAAGATTATGCCATGCTGGTTAGTAAACTTACGCTACATGGGGTGAAAGGTCTTTGAGAGACCTTTGCAGACCAGTTTTGAAAATTGCTTTCTCCTCTTGAACTTACCTAGGCAACTAGAACTAAGATAGTCATGGCTACATTGTTGAACGTGGAGCATTAATGACTTTAACGTTGCCGACGTATAGATCTGATTTAGGTTTCCGCTTTTCCATAAAACCGAAGTACTTCTGGAAACTCGCACTATTTTGCCGCTGCTTCACTCACGCACAGTTTTCGAACAATTCAACGTGCAGGCTTTGTGTGAACAATGCCTGTGTTACTTGGCTGGTTTCAAACCGATCCTTGAAAGTAATTCGGCGACTTGGTCCTGCCAGCACGCCTTCAATTTCGCATTCGGAGTGCGGCGCAAACCCATCGCCCTGAGGCCCTCGAACTTTTGCGAGGTCTCGGAGCCGAAGCTTACGCCGACCCGCGGCCACCAGTAATCTGCCAGCTCCTGCAGGGCCTCGGCCCCTTGCGCCTCGACCAGAACCATAACGCCTTCCTCCGCCAGCTCCGCGTGGCGGGTCTCCACCGGCAGGATGGCGCGGAAGGCTTCGGCCAGAGGCTGGTAGGAGACATGGCTGAGCTCCTCCAGCTGCACTGCCACGGCGCGGCCCATCAGCAAGTTCATCACCACCGCATCGGCCCAGCCTTCCAGCGGGTAGTTGAACACCGCCAGCCGCATGTCGTGCTTGCTGCGGCTTTGGCCGATATCGGCCTGACGTTCCAGCCGGGCGGTCCAGGGGTGGTGATCGGCATAACGCTCTATGTTGGCGCCGAATTCGCCCATGATGCGCAGCACCTTTTCGGCGCTGTCGGATTTCTCCAGCACGATCTTGGCGGCTGCAATGCGAGACTTGATGCTGGGTCCTTCGTTGATGATGTCGGCAAAGCCCGCCGCCCCTGCCAGCTCGCTGTCAACGAAGGTGGCCATCATCTTCAAGAGTTCAGCGCGGTAGCGCGGCGGCACGTTGGACGGGTTGGTCAGCACCCCGCCCTGGGCCAGGTAGCTTTCAATGCTCATCTCTTCGGACATGCCATGCCCTCCCTGAAATCCGTTTGAAACTTGCCGGTTGAGACGTCCTTACTGATCGTAGTCGACCACCACATTGTCGGTGACCGGATAGGCCTGACACGAGAGCACATAGCCCTTTTCGACCTCGTAATCCTCCAGCGCATGGTTGGCGACCATCTCGACCTCGCCCTCCAGCACCTTGCAGCGGCAGGTGGAGCAGACGCCGGCCTTGCAGGCGTAGGGCGCGTCCATCGCGTTCTCCAGCGCGGCATCCAGAAGGGTCATGTCCTTGCCCATGTCGATGGTCTGAGTAGCGCCGTCGAGGGTGATGGCTGCCTTGGTCTGGTTGGCACTGCTGGCGGCATCGGCAGCCACGGGTTTGCGCTTAGCGCGGCCGGGTTGGGCGGAGGCAAACAGCTCGAATTTGATTTGGCTGTCGTCCAGGCCTGCGGTGCGGAGCGCTGCGGCAATGCCCAGCATCATTGGCTCCGGGCCGCAGATGAAGGCGGTGTCAACGCTGCCTGCATCAATCCAGTGTTCAAACAGCTGCGCGCATTTCTCCTCTGTCACCAGGCCGGTGAACAGGTCAATCTCCTGGGCGTCGCTTTCCAGCACATGGATCACGTTGAAGCGGCCCATGTAGAGGTTCTTCATATCTTCCAGCTCCTCGCGGAACATGATCGTGTTCACGCCCTTGTTGGCATAGACCAGCGTGAAGGAAGAGTCCGGCTCCGCTGCCAGCGTGGTCTTGAGGATCGACAGGACGGGCGTGATGCCAGAGCCGCCGGCAAAGCCAAGGTAGTGCTTCTCGGCCGCCGCATCGAGCGGAGTGAAGAACGTTCCCATCGGCGGCATCGCCTGCAGCGTGTCGCCGGCCTTCAGCTTGGTATTTGCCCAGGTCGAAAAGGCGCCGCCGTCGACGCGCTTGATACCGACCTGCAGGATGCCTTCGCCGGTGCCTGCGCAGATCGAGTAGCTGCGGCGCAGCTCCTCGCCGTCGAAGTCGCGGCGGAAGGTCAGATACTGGCCTTGGGTGAAGTCGAATTCCTCAGCCGCGCCGTTCACCGGTTTCAAGGTGACAACCACCGCATCGCGGATGGTTTTGCGGACGTCGGTGACTTCAAGGTCATGAAAGCGCGCCATCAGGGTCTCCTCAGATGCACTTGAAATAATCAAAGGGTTCAAGGCAGTCCTGGCAGCGCCAGTGGGCCTTGCAGGGGGTGGAGCCGAACTGGCTCACACGGGTGACTTGCTTGCTGCCGCAGTGCGGGCATTTCTCGGGGCCGCCTGCGGGCTGGGGCGGCGCGATGCCGTAAGCCTCCAACCTGGTGCGGCCCTTCTCCGACAGCCAATCTGTGGTCCAGGCCGGGGAAATCTGTGTTTTCAGCTTTAGGTCCGTGATGCCATGGCCGTGCAGGGCGGTTTCGATGTCCATATTGATCACCGAGGTGGCTGGGCAGCCGGAATAGGTCGGGGTGACGGTCACCACCAGGGTTGCGCCCTCCCAGGCGACATCGCGAATGATGCCCAGGTCCACCAGCGAGATTACAGGGATTTCCGGATCTGGCACGGCGTCAAGCCAGTCCCAGATCTGCTTCGCGCTTGGCTGAGTTGTCGCTTGGCTCATGCGATTTGCCCTTGCTATGCTTCGCCCGGCTGAAAGGCCGGGCAGCCCCCGACTTCCCCCACGGGAGGGGGCTTCCCCCCTGCCCGAGGCCGGGGTCAGCCCTCAGTTCTTTACCACTCGGATCCCGGATAGGCGCGCTGCAGCCATTGCATTTGGGTCAGCAGGTGGCCCAGGTGCTCGGTATGCATTGCACCAGTGCGCCCGCCCTTATGGGCAAAGCGGCTCTCCGGGATGGTCAGTGTCGCGTCGCTCAGGATACGGGCGACCAGCGCGTCATATTCCTCGCGCAGCGACGCCGGGTCGGGGGCAATGCCTGCCTTGACCATTTCGGCGTCGACCTCGTCGGACTGGAACATCTCGCCCACGTAGGGCCATAGATAGTCCAGCGCCTCCTGCATCCGGCGGTGGCTTTCCTCGGTGCCGTCGCCCAGGCCCACCACGGTGTCGGCGGAGCGTTCCAGATGGTAGGCAACCTCTTTCGAAGCCTTTTCAGCGATTGCGGCAACGCGTTCGTCCGAGGATTTCATCAGCCACCCCAGCTGGATCGAATGCCAGGCATCAAACAGGAACTGGCGCATCAGGGTGCGGCCGAAGTCTTCGTTCGGCACCTCGCACAGCAGCACGTTGCGGAAGTCCCATGCGTCGCGCAGGAAGGCGAGGTCGTCGGCGGACTTGCCGTCACCTTGAACTTCAGCGGCCAGGCCGAGCCACATCTGGGTTTGGCCGATCAGGTCCAGAGCGGTGTTCGCCAGAGCGATATCCTCTTCCAGCACCGGCGCGTGGCCGCACCATTCACTGACCCGGTGGCCGAGGATCAGGGTGTTGTCTCCCATCCGAAGCAGGAACTGGGTGAATGCGTCTTCGCGGGTCATTACATGGCCCCCACTTCTTCGGGGATGTCGAAGAAAGTCGGGTGGCGGTAGACCTTGCTTTCGCTGGGCTCATAGAGCGGGCCCTTGTCGCTGGGCGAGGAGGCGGAGATGTGGTTCGCCTCAACCACCCAGATCGACACGCCTTCGTTGCGGCGGGTGTAGACATCGCGCGCGTTCTTGATCGCCATTTCGGCGTCGGGCGCATGTAGCGAGCCCACGTGGCGGTGGCTCATCCCGTGCTGGCCGCGGATGAAAATTTCCCAGAGGGGCCATTCGTTCTTCATGTCTCAGATCCTCCTGGCTGAGGGGGCGCCTGGCTGTGGAGGCGCCGGAATGCTTGGGGTTACTCGGCGGCGTGCTGCTGGCGCGCGGCTTTTTTCTTGGCATGAGCCAAGAGGCCGTCACGGACCCAGGCACCATCGTCCCAGGCCTTGTTGCGGGCGGCGAGGCGGTCGACGTTGCAGGGGCCGTTGCCCTTGATTACGTCAAAGAACTCGCTCCAGTCCGGGTCGGTGTAGTCGTAGTGGCCCCGTTCCTCGTTCCATTTCAGGTCCGGGTCGGGGACGGTGAGGCCAAGGTATTCGGCCTGCGGCACAGTCTGGTCGACGAATTTCTGGCGCAGCTCGTCATTGGTGTTCATCTTGATCTTCCAGGCCATCGACTGGGCGGAGTGGACCGAGTCCTTGTCGGAGGGGCCGAACATCATCAGCGACGGGTACCACAGGCGGTTCAGTGCATTCTGGGCCATCTTCTTCTGCTCGGGCGTGCCTTCGGCCATCTTGCGGATGGCGTCATAGCCCTGGCGCTGGTGGAAGCTCTCTTCCTTGCAGATACGGATCATCGCGCGGGAATAGGGGCCGAAGGAAGTCCGCTGCAGTGGCACCTGGTTCATGATCGCCGCACCATCGACCAGCCA
The DNA here is from genome assembly GCA_040830225.1 of Leisingera sp. Taxonomy (GTDB): domain Bacteria; phylum Pseudomonadota; class Alphaproteobacteria; order Rhodobacterales; family Rhodobacteraceae; genus Leisingera. The sequence continues at coordinate 1,321 of JBFOLS010000274.1, read as the reverse complement.
GCCGACCGCGCCGATATCAGCCCAGTTCAGCGTCGGGTAGTTGAAGATCGAGGAATACTTCATGCGCCCGTCGAGCAGCATTTCGGTGATTTCGTCGCGGCTGACGCCCAGGGTTTCGGCCGCGCAGTATAGATACAGACCGTGGCCTGCCTCATCCTGCACCTTGGCGAGCAGGATCGCCTTGCGTTCCAGCGTAGGGGCGCGGGTGATCCAATTGCCTTCGGGCAGTTGGCCAACGATTTCCGAATGTGCATGCTGGCCGATCTGGCGGATCAGCGTCTTGCGATAACCTTCGGGCATCCAGTCCTTCGGCTCGATCTTCTCACCCGCGTCGATACGGGCCTGAAAGGCCTCCAGCTTTTCCGGATCGTCCTTGGTCGCCTCGGATTTGATCATCTGAGCATACATGTCTGGGACCTCCTCAGTGTGTTCTTACACGCGTTCCAGGATCAGGGCGGTGCCCTGTCCGACGCCGACGCACATGGTGCAAAGCGCATAGCGCCCGCCGGTGCGTTGCAATTGGTAGGCGGCGGTTAGCACCAGCCGGGCGCCGGACATGCCGAGCGGGTGGCCCAGTGCGATGGCACCGCCGTTGGGATTAACATGGGGCGCATCGTCCGGAACGCCAAGTTCGCGCAGGGTGGCAAGGCCCTGGCTTGCGAAGGCTTCGTTCAGTTCGATCACGTCCATTTGCTCGATGCTGAGGCCGGTGCGGGCCAGAACCTTGCGGGTGGCGGGCACCGGGCCGATGCCCATGATGCGCGGTTCAACCCCCGCGGCGGCCATGCCGACGATGCGGGCCATCGGTTTCAACCCGTTCTTTGCGGCTGCGGCCTCATTGGCCATCAGGATTGCCGCAGCGCCGTCGTTCACGCCTGAGGCGTTGCCTGCGGTCACGGTCTTGTCCGGCCCGTTGACGCCCTTGAGGCCGGAGAGTTTTTCAGCCGAAGTGCCGGGGCGGGGATGTTCGTCGGTGTCTACCACCAGCGGGTCGCCTTTGCGCTGGGGGATGGCGACTGGGGTGATCTCGTCACTGAACAGGCCCATCTCATGCGCGGCGGCCCATCGGGTCTGGCTGCGGGCGGCAAAGGCATCCTGATCTTCGCGCGAGACGCCGTAGTCCTCGGCAACGTTGTCAGCGGTCTGCGGCATCGAGTCGGTACCGTAGAGTTTTTCCATCTTCGGGTTCACGAAGCGCCAGCCGATGGTGGTGTCATAGACCGCATTGGCGCGGGTGAAGGCATTGGTCGCCTTGGGCATTACAAACGGTGCGCGCGACATGCTTTCGACACCGCCGGCAATCGCAATATCGTAATCACCT
>JBFOLS010000273.1:0-3413 GCA_040830225.1 Leisingera sp. | reverse complement strand
GTGGTGCGGGCCCCGCGCCCCGCTGCCGCTTCGCGCCCGGGCAGGGGTGTCACGAACATCTCGTGGTAATCTTCGAAGCTTTTGGCACGGGTATAGTCCTGATCGGCAAAGCCGCCAAAGCGGCGCGGGTCCACGCAGGCCATGTTGATCTCGGCATCGCCGTGGACCATCCATTGGGCCAGGTACTTGCCGACACCGGCCCCTTGGGCGATGCCAATGGAGGAACCGCAGCATTGCCAGAAGTTGCGCAAGCCCGGCGCGGGACCGGCCAACGGGTTGCCGTCCGGCGTATGCGGAATGGCGCCGTTGATGATGCGCTTGATCCCCGCATTGGCGAAAATAGGCATCCGCTCGAATGCTTGCTCCAGCCATGGCGCGATACGGTCGATGTCGCCGTCGAACAGCTCGTTTTCGCTCTCCCATTCGGGGAAGCCGCCGCGGTTGTCCCAGGCTTCCTTGGCGCCGTAGTGTTCATAGATGCCGACCAGACCGGATTTCTGTTCCTGCCGGTAATAGCCGGCGGTGGCCGGGTCGCGCATTACCGGCAGCTCACCGTCCCAGGTCTTGAACTCGTCCAGTGCTTCAGTGACCAGGAAATGGTGCTCCATATTGGTGATCGGTGTATCCAGCCCGACCCAAAGGCCCACCTCGCGCGCATAGCAGCCGCCGGCGTTGACCACATGCTCGCAAGTGATGCAGCCCTGCTCGGTGACCACGTCCCACTCGCCTAAGGCGCGCTGCTTGATATCCATAACCCGGTTGCGGCGGATGATGGTGACACCCATTTGCCGGGCGCCCGCCGCCATGGCGTTGCAGGCACTGGAGGGGTCCACGTGGCCATCCATGTTTGTATAGGCGCCGGCCAGGATGCCATCGGTTTGCAGCCAGGGGTTCAGCTCCTTGATGCGGTCCGGTCCGATGACCTCCATGTGGAAACCCACATTGGGCGCAAATCCGGCGACATAGTTGAACCAGTCCACCTCTTCCTGGGTGGTGGCCAGCCGGATGCCGCCGCAGCCGTGCCACCCCGCAGGCTGGCCGGTCAGCTCCTCCAGCCGCGGGTAGAGCGTGTTGGAGTAATGGTGGATCTTGGCCATGTTGTAATTGCCGATGAAGCTGGGGCATTGGCCGGCCGCGTGCCAGGTGGAGCCAGAGGTCAGCTCGCCCTTCTCAATCAGCACCACGTCTTTCCAGCCCTCTTCGGCCAGGTGATAGGCCAAGCCCACTCCCATCATGCCGCCGCCGACGATCACCGCTTTTGCATGAGACTGCATTTCGAAATCCTTTCCTGCTGGGGTCACCAGATGCCGTTGCCGCCGAACATCCGGGCGCGGGGCAGAATGATTTTGAAATTCTCGCGCAGCTGCCGGTCCAACTGCTCGGGGATATGGCGGGGGTAGTGTTCCGCCAGGATGGTCTGAACCCGGTCCCGCGCGACTTCGCGGGCATCGCGGGCGCCGGCGTCCTCCCACTCGCTGATGCTGCGGCGGTCGGCGATCTCGGGGTAGAGGTAGTCGGTTTTCATCCGGGCAAAGGTCTGCGGGTGGCCAAGATAATGGCCTTCGCCGAGCACCACGTCGCGGATCACCTCAAAGTTCAGCGTGTCCTCGCTGACTTCGACGCCCTTGACGGTGCGCAGGATGGCGCCCAGCAGATCGTTGTCGAGCACGTAACTCTCGAAGCTGGTGCCCATCAGGCTGCCGTGCATGCCGGCGCATTCGTGGATCATCGAGGCGCCGGCATGGGCCGCAAGCGAGATGGTGTAGCCCTTTTCGCCGCCCGCCTGCATATCGGGCAGCTTGCTGTCGGTCATGCCGGCAGGCACCGAGTTCGGCAAGTCATAGAAACCGGCCATCTGGGCGCAGGCTGCTGACAACAGCGCCTGCTCGCCCGAGCCGCCGGACATGGCGCCAGTGCGCAGGTCGCTGACAAATGGCCAGGTGGCAAAGATGGCACGGCAGTTGGGGTCGATGATGTTGCAAAGGATCAAGCCGGCCAGCACCTCAGCGCAGGCCTGGGCCACCGCGCCTGCGAGCGCAGCGGGCGCGGTGGCGCCAGCCTGACCGGCGGCCACCAGCAGGATCGGCATCCCGGCCTCAACCGCGGCCTCAAGCGCGTCGCAGCTTTCGGTGGCAAAGCGCATTGGCGGCACCACGTGGCAGCAGACGGCGGTGCAGAAGGGACGCTGCCGGAACTTGCCTTCGCCGCCCGCCACCGCATCCAGCATCGGCAGCACCGCGTTGACGCTGGCGCTGTCGGTGTAGCTGACGGCGATGGATTTGGAGGTGCCGGAAAGGCAGGCGTAGGTGGTGTTGATATCGAGATCGAGGATCGACGTGGTGTCCCGGGCGACCACCGAGCGGTGATACCAGTGGATATTGTCCATCCGGTCTACCAGCCGGGCGATGTCATAGAGATCGCCGACTGTGCTTTCGCGGTATTTGCCTGTGCGGAAGTCCATCATCGTGGGGGCGGCGCCGCCAGTGCCCGCATGGACCCGGCGGCCGCCAATCTCGATGTCATGCGCCGGATCGATCCCATGCAGGGTGAACTTGCGGCGGGTGCGGGCGATTACATCCTCAACCAGCGCACGCGGAAAGCGCAAACGCCCTGCATCATCCATCTGGCATCCTGCCGAAACTGCGCGGGCTTCCAGGCTGGGTGTGACCTGCGACAATCCGAGGTCGGCCAGCAATTGCTGCACCAGCTCATGGATGCGCTCCATTTCTGCCTGGCTCAGCGGGCGGTAGCGGCCGCCGGCCATGCCCGGGATGACAGGCGGGGCAGCAGGCGCGGCCTTGGGTTTGTTACGTCCCCGGCGGTTCGGTTTTCGGGTGGCGGTAGCTGGCATGAGAGACCTCGCGGCGTTTCCTGGATGCCAGTAGCCCCGGAATCGCCCTTTGCCTCAAACGATCATTTTGAATGCATGGCATTCCTTGAAATCATGCGAAAACGCCAGCTTCTGGCACACATTCCTCAATGATCCAATGCATGAACTCCGAAGCCGCCGGGTTTGAAGCCGTGCTTGCCGATGCGCCAATGTAATAGCTGAAGCGGGTTTCAAGCGGGCTTTCGAATGGGCAGACCAGTTGCCCTTGGGCCAGCATCGGATCGGTGATGTAGCTCCACCCCAAGGCCACGCCCCGGCCGGCTTCGGCTCCTTGCAGAACCATTGGATAGCTGTTCAGGCGGATACCCCGCCGCACCGGCTGGCCGGTGACGCCCTGCTGCGCCAGCCACACCTGCCAGTCGACCGCGCCCCAGATCGTGCCGCCGCCATCCAGATGCAGCAGCGTCTGATCCAGCAAGTCGCCGGGGCGGCGCAGCTCCGGGTGGTCTTGCAGATAGCCGGGGCTGCAAACGGGATAAACACGCTCGCCGAACAGCCGCCGGATCTCGACACCCTGCCAGTG
>JBFOLS010000272.1:0-15098 GCA_040830225.1 Leisingera sp. | reverse complement strand
TGGGCATCACCGGCAACTGGGATGATCCGTATCTGACCATGAACTACCACGCCGAGGCTGTGATTGCCGACGAGTTCATGAAATTCCTGATGAACGGCACCCTTTATCAGGGCTCCAAGCCGGTGATGTGGTCGCCGGTCGAGAAAACCGCCCTGGCCGAGGCCGAGGTCGAATACCACGACAAGGAAAGCTTCACCATCTGGGTGAAGTTCAAGGTGGCTGAGCCTGCAGATCACAAGCTGGCGGGCGCCAATGTGGTGATCTGGACGACCACGCCCTGGACCATGCCCTCGAACAAGGCTGTCGTTTATGGCGAAGAGATTGCCTATGGCCTTTATGAAGTGACCGGCACTCCGGATGAGTGCTGGGCCGCTGTGGGCGAGAAATACATTCTGGCCGACAACCTGGCGGCGGATGTGTTCAAACGCGCGCGCCTGGGTGAGGATCAATATACCCGTGTCGCCGACGTTCCGGCTTCCGATCTGGCCGGTGTCGGCCTGACCCACCCGCTGGCGGGTGCTGAGGGCGGCAATAGCGAGTGGGACGATATCCGCGACTTCCGCGCCGCAGGCTTTGTGACCGACACCGAAGGCACCGGCTTTGTCCACTGCGCGCCGTCCCACGGTATGGAGGAGTTCGAGCTTTACCGCGACCTCGGCATGCTGGAGCAGGTGATCACTTACAACGTGCTGGACGATGGCTCGTTCCGCGCTGATCTGCCGTTCTTTGGCGGCAAGTACATCCTGTCCCGCAAGGGCGGCGAGGGCGACGCAAACAAGACCATCATCGACAAGCTGGTCGAGGTTGGCGGCCTGCTGGCGCGCGGCAAGATCAAGCACAGCTACCCGCATTCCTGGCGCTCCAAGGCGCCGATCATCTACCGCAACACGCCGCAGTGGTTTGCCTCCGTTGACCGCAAGATGGAGGACGGCATGGGCGAGATGGGCGACACCATCCGCGAACGCGCGCTGAAGTCGATCGACGAGCTGGTGAAATGGTGGCCGCAGACCGGCCGCAACCGCCTGTTCTCGATGATCGAAAGCCGCCCCGACTGGGTGCTGAGCCGTCAGCGCGCCTGGGGTGTGCCGCTCACCTGCTTCACCAAGAAGGGCGCGCTGCCCACCGATGCAGACTTCCTGTTGCGCAACGAGGATGTGAACAAGCGCGTTGTGGCCGAGTTCGAAGAGCACGGCGCCGACGTCTGGTACGAGGACGGCTTCAAGGCCAAAGTGCTGGACGGCATCGTCGATCCCGAGGCCTATGACCAAGTGTTCGACGTGCTGGACGTTTGGTTCGACTCCGGTTCGACCCATGCCTTTGTGCTGCGGGACCGTGAGGATGGCACCGAGGACGGTATTGCCGATGTCTACATGGAAGGCACCGACCAGCACCGCGGCTGGTTCCATTCTTCGCTGCTGCAAGCCTGCGGCACCAAGGGGCGCGCGCCCTACCGCAATGTGGTGACCCACGGCTTCACGCTGGACGAGAAGGGCATGAAGATGTCCAAGTCGCTCGGCAACACCATCGTGCCGGATGAGGTCGTGAAACAGTACGGCGCCGACATCCTGCGGCTGTGGGTGGCCCAGACCGATTACACCGCCGACCAGCGGATCGGCCCGGAGATCCTGAAGGGTACCGCCGACAGCTACCGCCGCCTGCGCAACACAATGCGCTTCCTGCTAGGCTCGCTGAGTGACTTCAAAGAAGAGCAGCGCGTGGAACCGGCTGATATGCCCGAGCTGGAGCAGTGGGTGCTGCACCGCCTGGCGGAACTGGATCACAAGGTCCGCAACGGCTACCAGTCCTTCGACTTCCAGGGCGTGTTCTCGGCGGTGTTCAACTTTGCCACCGTGGATCTGTCGGCCTTCTACTTCGACATTCGCAAGGATGCACTGTACTGCGATGGCGACACGCTGAATGCCCGCGCCGCGCGCACCGTGCTGGACATCCTGTTCCACCGCCTGACCACCTGGCTGGCGCCGATCCTGGTCTTCACCATGGAAGAAGTCTGGCTGGAGAAATACCCGGGCGAGGGGTCTTCTGTGCACCTGCAGGACATTCCGAATACGCCAGCTGACTGGCTGAACGAGCCGCTGGCTGCCAAATGGTCGAAGATCCGCCAGGCCCGGCGGGTGGTGACCGCGGCGCTGGAGGTGCAGCGCACCGACAAGGTGATCGGCGCCTCGCTGGAAGCAGCGCCGGTGGTGCACGTGCGCGACGCAGTGGCGCTGGAAGCGCTGAAGACGGTGAACTTTGCGGACGTTTGCATCACCTCGGATATCATGCTGACCGGCGATCCGGCCCCGGCCGAAGCCTTCCGCATGCCGGAGGTGGATGGCGTCTCGGTGGTGTTCGAAAAAGCCGAGGGCGGCAAATGCCAGCGCTGCTGGAAGATCCTGCCGGATGTGGGCAACCACAACCACGAAGGAGTCTGCGGCCGCTGCAACAGCGCGCTGGGGTAACCGCCCTATTTCATTCATGAGTTGTGTGAAGCGCCCGGTCTAATGGCCGGGCGTTGCCATTTTGTGCTATTGTTGCGCAGTTTCCCGCACTTTTTCCGGGTGTCGCCTAGTGTTTGACTGTTTTGGATTCCTCTACATGTTGACCGGTTTTCTACAATTGGTTAATAAATTGTTAATTCCATGTAGATTTTCAACAGTCTTTTCAAAACACGGCATGGAGCAGGGGGAGCGATTTTCAATGCTGAAGCTGAAAGCGGATGCGCAACCGGCGGATGAACCGGAAAAAACGCGCGGCACCGCAGTCCGGATTGATGGCGTGTCCGCGCCGAAAAACATTAAAATCGGACTGGTCGCCAGCACTGCAGAACAGGGCACGGATGCCACGCCCGCTGCCGGGAAGGCGGCTGCCGTCAAGAACATCAAGCAGACCGGCCCGGAAAAGGTTGCAAGGCTTTCCGCCGCAGAAGCGAAGTCCGCTCCCGATCCGCAGCCCTTTGCGCCTGTTCAGCCGGAAGGCGCCAGCGCCTTGCCGAAACTGGGCCTGGCAGCTGCCGGTCTCGCGGTTGCCTCGGCGATGCTGCTTTATTTCCAGTTCGGCAGCGATGCCCCCGATGAAACCCCTGCGGCGGGTGCTGAGCTGGCCGGCCTGGCGGCTGCGGCAAAGGCGGAGCAGGCGCTTCCCGCCGGTGCAGCGGCTGCCGCAGAACTGGAAGGCGCAGAGACAAGCACTGAAGACGCTTTGGTGGCCCGAATTACAGCCGGCACTCTGGCGGCGCTGCGCAGCAAGCAGGCAGATCCCGCAGCGGAAACCCCGGCGGCTCCTGCTGCGCCTGCCGAAGGCACCGCGCTGTTCAAGATGGTGATGACGGCTGCTGCCCAAGGCCAGTCCGAAGCCTACATCGATCAGTTGGTCAACGGCGCCTATGAGCGCCGGGAGATCACCGTGCCGGACAGCTTGATCGGCGCCGGCGGGCGCGTCGACACCGCCACCTTGCTGGCGCTGTTTGTCGGTAACTGATCCACTGACCCTTTCTCCGGCGGCTGCGCCGGAGCCGTCTCCGCCGGTATGGCTCAAGCACTGACGCACTGCAGCCGGGGACCAAGCAAAAAAAGCGACGACCAGGTGCCGCAAGCCGGAACAGGCTGCGGTGCAAATGATTTCCGGGGGGAATATGAAAAAGACCATTGCTGCCGCTGCCATGAGCCTGTTTGGCCTTGCGGCCACCACTGCTGCTGCCGAAACCTGCGGCGGGACCTATACCGTGCAATCCGGCGATAGCCTGTCGGTGATTGCCGACAAGCTTTACAAGGATGCGGGCAAGTGGAGCGCGATCCATAATCGCAACATTAACACTATCGGCCCCAAGCCGAACGCGATCCGCGTTGGCATGAAACTGTCACTGGCCTGCCTGGAAGGGCTGCCTACCGGGCTGCCGGGCGGCAAGGAGATTGCTGCCGCCGCCCCGGCCGCGGCAGTGCCGGTCAGGGTGCAGCCTGGAAACGCAGCAGTGCGCAAGCGGATCAACCTGCTGACCGGCGACGATTTCGCGCCGTTTACCGCCAAGGCAGCCCACAACGGCGGCCTATTGAACGAGGTTGTTGATGCGGCAATGGCCCAGGCGGCCCCCAAGGAGGGCTACTCGATCCATTGGGTGAATGACTGGTCCGCGCATCTGGAGCCGCTGTTGTCCAACGCGCTGCTGGACCTTGGCTTTCCCTGGTACAAGCCGGACTGCCAAGCGGCGCCGGGCAACTTCCGCTGCGTTAATTTCCACTTCTCCGAGCCGATGTTTGAGATGCTGATCCTGCTGTTCACCAGCAGCTCCAGCTCCTTTGCCTTCAACCAGGACGCCGATATCGAAGGCAAGACCCTGTGCCGCCCGGCGGGCTACTTCACCCATGATTTGGACGAAAACGGCCGCAACTGGCTGAAGGACGGCAAGATCACCCTCAAGCAGCCCAACAGCGTCAAGGACTGCTTTGATATGGTGCTGGACGGCGAGGCTGACGCGGTGGCGCTGAATGAGTTCACCGGCCGCACCGCTATCAAGGACCATGGGCTGGACGGCCAGATCACTATTCTGCCGCAGCCCTTGTCGGTAGCCGGCCTGCATGTGGTTGTGCACAAGTCGCACCCGCAGGCCGAGCAGATGCTGACCATGATCAACGGCGGCCTGCGCGGTATCCAGGAGAATGGCCGCTATCAGGCGATCATCGAGGATCACATGGCCAGGATCTGGGCCGGCTTCTGAGGGGGAATGCGCCATGAAACGGCTTTTTTCACGGATCCTGCAGCTGGCGGCGGCGCTGACTTTCGCCCCGGCTGCGGCCTGGGCCATCTGCGACGTCGACTATGTGGCCCAGCCAGGCGACACGCTGTTCTCGATTGCGGAGACCCATTACGGCGACCGCGAGCGCTGGACCCTGGTCTATTACCGTAATCAGAAACTGCTGGCCGGCGCTACCGTACTGCCGGGCCGCAAGCTGTATATTCCCTGCGTCACCGGCGCCACCGCGCCGGATGCAACGCCTTTGCGTCAGGAAAAAGCGGATCTGACGCTGCTGACCGGCAGCGGCTATGCCCCCTTTGCCGATCGCGGGCTGCCGGGGCAGGGCATGGTGACCGAGCTGGTCAATGCAGCCCTTGAGCTGGCGCCTTCGCCGGTCAGCTATTCGGTCAGCTGGGAGGACGACTGGTCCAAGCATCTGTTCCCGATGCTGGACAAGAAGGAGTTTGACATGGGGTTCCCCTGGCTGAAGCCCGATTGCGAGGCTGAGCCGGGCAATGAGCGCTGCGTCAACTTCCATTTCTCCGACCCGGTGATGACGATGCCGATCATGCTGTTCGTTCGGGCCGACAGCGGGTTTGGCTATGAGGAGGATTCAGATGTCGAGGGCCGGACATTGTGCCGCCCGGCTGGCTATTTCACCCATGACCTGAACCGTGCGGACCGGCGCTGGCTGGATGAGGGCAAGGTCACCCTGGTGCAGCCGAAAACCCCGAACGACTGCTTCCGCATGGTGGCCGAGGGCAAAGTGGACGCCGCAGCGGTAAACCTGTTCCTGGGTGCCAACACCATCGTCAAGGAGGATCTGCGCGACACTGTGGTGCCGCTGGAAAAGCCGCTGTCGGAAGAGGGGCTGCACGTGGTGATTTCCAAGCGTCACTGGCGCGGCACCACCCATCTCTACCGGATCAACGCAGGCTTGCAGAAGCTACGCGGCAGCGGCCGGTTTGAGGAAATCATGTCGCGCCACCTGGAATTGTTCTGGGCGCAGCTGCAGTGACCTTCGGGGCAGGTCCGCAGGATCAGAAGGCCTTGCGGGCCGCCAGATAGCTGGCTTCGGCCGCCATGGCACTGGCCGGTTTGGGGCCCGCCTGGCAGCCGTTTGCCAGATCCAGGTAATAGGCCGCCATGTCGATACCGTTCACCTGCTTGAGGTTCAGCGCTTCGCTGCGGGCGGCGGCACGGGCCGGGCCGACATACTGCGGGGTCAGGGCGTCGGGACGTGCGCCGCTCAGCGCCTGCTCGCGGGCCACGCTGCGGGCCTGGCCCTGAGAGCTGCCATCCACCAGCGGAGCATCCACCGGCTGGCCGCCAGCCTCTGCAACGGCGGGCTGGCGCTGATAGGTGGCCTGCATTTGCTTCATGCTGTTGTAGAGGCTGGCGGTGTTGGAGACTGCAGACAGCATTTGATTACCCTTCGTTCCGTTCTTGAAATTCACTTTAGGATAATTTGATGCAATCTGGTGAGGAAACCTTAGCACTGGTTAACAGAGTGTTAACGCGGCCGGGATGGCCCCGTACCGGCGATCTTGCATTCGCTTGCCGACCAGCAGAGTTTGGCAGCAGCAGCGGTGCAAGGAGACAGCATGATATCAGCCAGTCTAAACACTCCGGTTGGCGCGTTGAGTGTCACCGAAAGCGGCGGCGCAATTGTCCGGCTCGCCTGGTCGGCTGACGGCACCGGCCGCACGGCGCTGCTGGAACAGGCCCTGGATCAGCTGAGGGCCTATTTCGCCGGGGAACTGACTGAGTTCGATCTGCCCTTGCAGGTGGAGGGCTCGGACTTCCAGCGCGCGGTCTGCGAGGCAATGCTGGCCATTCCTTTCGGTGAAACCCGCACCTACGGGGAAATCGCCAAGGACCTGAGGGCGCCGCCGCAGCCGGTAGGCAATGCCTGCGGCAGCAATCCGATCCCGGTGATTATCCCCTGCCACCGGGTGCTGGCCGCTACCGGCCTGGGCGGATTCTCAGGCCAGGGCGGGGTCGAAACCAAAGTGGCGCTGCTGAAACATGAGGGCGCCGCCAGCCTGCTGATCTGACGGAACCGGCTTGGGGCTCCCCCCCAGGCTTCTTTCCGGCCGTAAATTCCCCGGGGTAAATGCGCCCCGGCAAGGGTGCAGAGGGGCAGCGCCCCTGCTGTCTTAAACTGTCGAGGACTTGCGCTGCCGTTCAGGCACGATCTGCTGGGCAATGCCGACAAACAGCAGGTACACCGAAGTCACAACCAGCCCCCAGTGCGCCCAGCTGGCCGGGTGGAAGTCGACCCAGGCAGCCCAGCCGGCAAAGAAGGTCCAGGCCAGCGCCATCGGCAGCGAGACCTTGCGCCAGCGCACCGTGCGCACCGGGTGGATGAACTTGAGCGGCAGGAACATGGCTATGGCCAGCAGGGTCACCAGCACCAGGCTGGTCCAATGGTTGGGTTCCAAGGCAAAGATCACCAGCACCAGCATGTTCCAGCAGCCGGGAAAACCCGAGAAGGAATTGTCCTTGGTCTTCATCCGCGTGTCGGCAAAATACATCGCGCTGCCGAAGGTAATTACGATGATGGCGAACCAGCCGGTCCAGCCCGCCATCAGCCCCGATTGGAACAGGGCAAAGGCGGGAATGAAGACATAAGTCAGATAATCGATGATCAGGTCCAGCAGCACCCCGTCGAATTCCGGCGAGTAGCGCTTGACGTGGTAATGCCGCGCCAGCGGGCCGTCGACGCCGTCAACAGCAAAGGCGACAACCAGCCAGACGAACATCAGGCTCCACTTGCCATCCGCCGCCGCCAGCATCGCCAGCATGGCAAACACGGCACCGGTTGCGGTCAGCAGGTGAACAGAAAGAGCGCGGATCTGAGGTGTCATGGCTCCCTGATGGCGAATTTGCCCTCAGGCCGCAAGCGTTCAATGCAGAGTTGGGCGGAAATCCGTACCTGCCGCAAACTGGATGCGGGCCAGACGGCGGCCGTAAGGGGAGGGGTCGGAGATGCCGGGGGCAGAAAACGGAGCCCGGGCCGGAATGTCGTCAATCCGGTCATAGGGTACGCTGCCGGGCGGAGGGGCAGGGGCCGCGGGGGCGCCATCGGCAAACAGGGCAGCAAAACCAGGAACGGTCATGGCAGAATCCTTTCTGGATCAGTTTCTGCCATCTGGCCTGCCCGGCCTTAACAAGCGCTTTCGCTGAGCAGTCAAAATGCATTGCATTTTAAGGAAAGCCGCCAGGGTTGAAGACCTAGCCGCAGCAGCCGCTGCCGTCCTGCACCGGCGGGCAGGGCACACTTCCGTATGAGCAAAAAACACAGCAGTCGCCGGGTTTGGGCCGCAGCACAGTGTGGCAGGCGCGGCATTCATAAAACCATTGGCATGCGTCTTGCGGCATTTCCTCGGCAACCTGTTCGCCGCAGGAAGGGCATGTCAGGGTACTGGTCAGGATCACTTCGGTTGCGGCCATTTGCAGACCCTCCCGGCTGCCATCAGACGCCGGGCCGGTCCGCAGGTCAAATCACGCTTTCGGGTGGGCCCGGTTGTAAACTTCCATCAAATGGGCGGTGTCCACAGCTGTGTAGGCCTGAGTGGTGGACAGGGAGGCATGGCCCAGGAGTTCCTGGATCGCCCGCAGGTCGCCGCCCGCCTCCAGCAAATGGGTTGCAAAACTGTGGCGGAGCGCATGCGGGGTTGCGGTGGCAGGCAGGCCGAGCTGGGCGCGGGTTTTGGCCATCGCCCCCTGGATTTGCCGCGGGTTGAGCGCGCCGCCGCGCACACCGCGGAACAAGGGGGCATCTGCCTCCTGCGGATGCGGGCACAGTTCCAGATAGCGGTGCACGGCCTCGCGCGCAGCCGGCAGCACCGGTACCACGCGCTCTTTCTTGCCCTTGCCGAGGATGCGCAGCACTGGCGGCAGCGGCGCGTCGCGGCCTTGCAGGCCGAGCGCCTCGGAGATCCGCAGCCCGCAGCCATAGAGCAATGTTACGACAGCAACATCCCGGGCCGCCGTCCAGCCCTGCCGGGACTGCAGCTCGACGGTTTCCAAAACCGCTTTCGCGGCATCCGGTGCCAGCGGGCGGGGCAGTTTTTTCTGGAACTTGGGGGCACGGGCCGACAGCACCGCAGCCGGTTCAAATCCTTCCCGCACGGCCAGCCATCGGTAGAAATTCTTGACCGCCGACAATTTGCGCGCCAGCGAGCGGGCCCCCGTCCCGGCGGCGCGCTCGGCCGCCATCCAGGCGCGCATGTCGGCGGTGGTGATCCGCGCCAGAGCGCCAAGCCCTTGAGGCCCGCCGGAGTGGGCGGTCATGAAGGCGAGGAAGGCGGTGACGTCGCCCCGGTAGGCGGTCAGGGTGTTTTTCGAAGCATCCTCCAGCCCGCCGAGCCGCTCCAGCCAAAACTGCAGTGCATCGCGGCAGGCCGGGGAGATCAGTGTCATGACAGCCAGTAGCGCATCGAGCGTTCGAACACCCCGCCGAAGAAGGTCAGAAGATCGGTGCCTTGCATCGGTGAAAACTGATGCGGATCCTCCGAGCCCATCACCAGCATGCCGGGCAGGCGGCCTTCGCCCAGATCCAGGGTCAGGCAGGCTTCAGACCGGATCCACTCGGCTTTCTGCCCATAAATTCGTGGGCTGCCGCTCTGGGTCTGGCGCAGCACAACCGGGCGGTCCTTGCTGGAGTGCCCTGCATAGCTCTCGGTAAATCCGGGGCCCGCAAGCTTCAGCGCTCCGGATTTGCGCTCGATCGCGGCGCCGCCGGGCTGGGCGGTTTCCAGCACCAGGCTCAGCGCGTTCACCCGCAGAATCTCCGGCATGTCCTGCTCCAGGCAGTCGAGGAAACTGTTGAAATCCTGCGGCTCCATCAGCCGCAGCACGGCGCGGTGGATCAGATTGGTGCCGGCCAGGTTGTCATAGGCAGCCGCAATAACTGAACGGTGGGTATCTTCCAGCCGATCGAGCCGGGCGGCCATCCGCTCCATCGCAATACCGCGCAGGTCAACGACATTGGAGCCCATTGCGCGTTCGTTGGCGGCAACCAGCGCGTTCATCAGATGCTGGTCTTCCAGCACGGCGTCGGGTTTGGCGAGGATCGCCTCGCGCAGCTGGCTTTCCAAGGTGGCGGAACTGCTCATATCAAAAACTCTTGCGGAACGGGCCCTCTGAGGGGTTTGCACCGTGTATAACACGGGATTTGCGCAATGCTGCGGAAAAATGCAGTTGGGTTGGGATTAGTGCCCCGGGGCTGCTCCCGCCAGTCGCGCTGCTGGGCCCAAGCCACCTGGGCTGCCTGGCAGTAGCCGGGGAGGGCAGAGGCGCGGGAGGGTTTGGAGGATTGCACCGGGATCCGGCAAAGAAAAAGGCGCCCCGGGGTGGAGCGCCTTTTACGGGTTTGTTCAGCCGGAAGGGATCAGAGGATCTTGATCTCGGCTGCCTTGATGTCGGCGAGGAATGCGTCCAGGCCCTTGTCGGTCAGCGGGTGGTTCACCATCGCCTTGATCACGGTGGGCGGGGCAGTGATCACATCGGCGCCGATACGGGCCGAATCCAGCACGTGGTTCACCGAGCGGATCGAGGCGGCCAGGATCTGGGTCTCGAAGCCGTAGTTGTCATAGATGGTGCGGATGTCCTCGATCAGCTCCATGCCGTCCAGGTTGATGTCGTCCAGGCGGCCGATGAAGGGGGAGATGAAGGTTGCGCCCGCCTTGGCCGCCAGCAGCGCCTGGTTGGCCGAGAAGCACAGGGTGACGTTCACCATGTGGCCGTCGTCGGTCAGGGTTTTGCAGGCTTTGAGGCCGTCCCAGGTCAGCGGAACCTTAACGGCGATGTTCTCGGCGATCTCGACCAGCTTGCGGCCTTCGGCAATCATGGTTTCGGCGTCGGTCGCGGTCACTTCCGCTGATACCGGGCCGTCGACCAGGTCACAGATCTCCTTGGTCACTTCGATGATGTCGCGGCCGGATTTCTTGATCAGCGACGGGTTGGTGGTGACGCCGTCCACCATGCCCAGATCGTTGAGCTCGGCAATGGCGCCGATCTCGGCGGTGTCTACAAAGAATTTCATGGGCAGTCCTCTGGATGGGTTGGCCTCTGTCGCAACAGCCTTTACCTCATGGATATACAGGCGGCAACATGGGCAGCAGCATGAGCGGGCAGGAGTTCTTTCAGGCAGGCGAGCGGGTCGGGGTGCTGACCACGCAACCCCTTGACCGGCTTCTGGATTACCGTGCGCCCGAGGGCGGCTGTTTCCGCGGCGCTTATGTCGAGGTGCCGCTGGGCCCGCGCAAGGTGCTGGGGGTGGTCTGGGGACCGGGCGCCGGGGATTTCGATTCGGCCAAGCTGCGCTCAGTGATCCGGGTGCTGGATGTGGCGCCGATGCGGACCGAGATGCGCCAGTTTCTGGGCAAGGCCGCTGATTACACCCTGACACCGATGCCTGCGATGCTGCGGCTGGCGACCCGCGCGCCGGGCCTCAGCGACCCGCCCTCGATGCGCAAGATCCTGCGCCGGGGCGAGGGCGTGCCGGACCGGATGACCGATGCCCGCACCCGGGTGCTGGACGTGCTGGAGCAATACGGCGGCCTCGCTTTCACCCCGCGTGAGCTGGCGGATATGGCGGATGTGACGCCTTCGGTGGTGAAGGGGTTGGTGAAGCAGGGGGCGCTGCGCGAGGAGGAAGCGCCGCGGGATCTGCCTTATCCGCATCTGGACCCGGAGCTGCCGGGCAAGGCGCTGACAGAAGATCAGGCAGGGGCTGCTTCCGCGCTGGCAGAGGCGGTGCACAGCGGAAAATACGGAACAACCCTGCTCAAAGGTGTCACCGGGTCCGGCAAAACCGAGGTCTACCTGGAGGCCGTCGCCGCCTGCCTGCGCGCAGGGCGGCAGGCGCTGGTGCTGCTGCCGGAGATCGCGCTCACGGCAGAATTCCTGACCCGTGTGGAGGCCCGGTTCGGGGCCAAGCCGGCCGAGTGGCACTCCGGTGCCACCATGACCGAGCGCCGTCGGGTCTGGAAAATGGTCGGGCAGGGGGCGGCGCAGCTGGTGATCGGCGCCCGGTCTTCTCTGTTCCTGCCGTTCCGCGACCTTGGCCTGATCATCGTCGATGAGGAGCACGACACCTCCTACAAGCAGGAGGACGGGGTGCTTTACAATGCCCGCGACATGGCGGTGCTGCGGGCAGCGATGTGCTCGGCGCAGGTGGTGCTGGCCTCGGCGACGCCGTCTTTGGAGACCTGGGCCAATGCGGAGGCCGGTAAGTACAAACGGCTGAACCTGACGTCGCGTTTCGGAGCCTCGGTGCTGCCGGACATGCGTGCCGTGGATATGCGTTCCGAGGATCTGCTGCCCTCGACCTGGATTTCGCCGACGCTGAAACAGGCGATGAAACTCAGGATGGAACGGGGCGAGCAATCGCTCCTGTTTCTGAACCGCCGCGGTTTTGCCCCGGTGACCATCTGCCGGGCCTGCGGCGCGCAGGTGGCCTGCGACCATTGCGACGCGCGGATGGTGGAGCACCGCTTCATGAAGCGGCTGATGTGCCACCAGTGCGGTGAGACCAAGCCGGTGCCCGACGCCTGCCCGTCCTGCGAGGTGGAGGGCAAGATGGCGCCTGTGGGCCCCGGCATCGAGCGGCTGGCGGAAGAAGCCGCCGCGCTCTTTCCTGAGGCGCGGATTGCGGTTCTAAGTTCCGACCTGTTCGGCTCGGCGCGGGCGCTGAAGCAGCGGATTGAGGAAATCGCAGCAGGCGAGGCTGACATCATCCTGGGCACCCAGCTGGTCGCCAAGGGCCACAATTTCCCGCTGCTGACACTGGTAGGCGTGATCGATGCCGACCTGGGGCTGCAGGGGTCGGACCTGCGGGCAGCGGAACGCACCTTCCAGCTGATGCGCCAGGTGGCGGGCCGTGCCGGGCGGGCCGAACGCCCGGGTGAGGCGCTGATGCAGACCTTTCAGCCGGAGCACCCGGTGATCCGGGCGATCCTGTCGGGGGATGAGGAAAGCTTCTGGAAAGCTGAAGCCGCAGAGCGCCAGGCGGCGGGGGTGCCGCCCTATGGCCGCATGGCAGGCATCATCCTGTCGGGACCGGATCTGGCGGAGGTCTTTGACCTCGGCAACGCGATGGCGCGCAACGACGGGCCGCTGCGGCAGATCGGGGCGCAGCTGTTCGGCCCGGCGCCGGCGCCGATTGCGCGTGTGCGGGGGCGCCACAGAGTTCGGCTCCTGGTCAAGGCCGCCAAAGGGGCGCCGCTGCAGGAGGCGCTGGCCCGCTGGACGGCGCCGCTGCGCTTGAAAGGCGACCTGCGCCTGAGCATTGACATCGACCCGCAGAGTTTCTTGTGAAGTAAGGGGGCTCTGCCCCCGGCCTGCGGCCACCCCCGGGAGTATTTGCGACCAGAAAGAAGCAGCTTTCCTTTTGCCGCATACCGCTGGAGCGGGAGGCGGGTGCTGCGGACAAGCCAGGTATCACGCAGATGCCGTTTCCGCCGACGCGCGGGTCAGCAGGCTGGTAACAACCGCCCCGGCCCACATAAACAGGAGAGCGGTCCAGGCAGTGCCTGCGAAGATTGATCCGCCGGTGACGCCGGCGCCGATGGCGCAGCCGCCCGCCAGCATGCCGCCGAAGCCCATCAGCGCGGCGCCTGTCATGGCCCTGCGCATGGTGGAGGCGCCCTCAAAAGCCTGCAGTTTCATTTCTCCAGTTAAGGCTGCAGCCAGCATGGCGCCAATGAACACGCCGGGCACCAGCCCGATGTCGAATTCCAGCACCGCTTCCCGGTCCAGGAAGTACATCAGCGTATGCGCCGAGGGGCCGGTGAAGGTTGCGCTTTCGATTTGCACCGGGTCGAAGGCGACCCGGCTGAGCGCATAGGTCAGCACCCACCCCAACGCCACGGCGAAGCCCACGCCGGAGGCAAAGACCAGCCGTCCTGTGCCGATCCGGTTGCGCCGGGCCAGCCCCAGGGCCAGGGCTGCGGTGCCAAGGCCCAGAACCAGCCCTCCGGGCTGAGGCAGGCCAAGCGCCGCCAGCAGGTCCATATTGCGCCCGCCGTCAGTGATCCAGAGCCGGGCCAGCCAGTCGCGGGCAGGCGAGAGCAGCCCGGCGAGGCTCATCTGGGCGACAACGGCAAAGATCAGCCCCGAGACCACCGAGCGCAGATTGCCGGTGGCGGCCAGGACCAGCAGCCGCCCCGAGCAGCCGCGCGCCAGCACCATGCCGCAGCCGAACATCAGCCCGCCAAGTACGGCTCCAGACCAGCTGCCCGGCACTGCCATCATCCGGGCATCCGCGCTGTTCATCAGCCCCAGCAGCTGGGCTGCCTGCACCCAGACCACCGCGGTGGAGAAGGTCAACAGCCAGACCGACACTTTGTCGCCGAGCCGGCCGCTGGCGAATTCCACCGTGGCCGCCCGCAGGCAAAAGCGCGACCGCTGCGCCGCTACGCCAAAGACAATGCCGGTTAAAAGGCCCAGCAAGGCGGCTGTTGGGGCCTCGCCGATGCGTTCAGCCAGGGGAATCAGATCCACTGCATATCTCCCAAATTCACAAAGCTGCATATGTGATGCGGGCAGGAGTTGTCTTGATGCAGATCAGATGCGGCGGGATTCCCGGGGGCAGCCGGATTGCGCGCTGATGCGGAGGTGCATGTGCGGCAGCGTCTTTCCTCTCGCCAAACAGCTTGCGGAGGCTTAGATGCGAGGCATGTTCAAACCGATGCCCCTTCTTGAGGCGCAAGGCCTCCCGTTCTGGCGCCGTCCTGTGACGCTGCTGTTCCTGATGGCACTGGCAATGCCCATTGCCTTCAATGCCTGGAGCGCGCTGCTCAACAATTTCGTGATCGAAGCGGCAAAGTTCGACGGGGCTGACATCGGCCTGCTGCATACGGTTCGGGAGATCCCGGGCTTTCTGGCCGTGGGAGTGATCGCGGTCATCCTGTTCATCCGTGAGCAGGTGCTTGGGCTGATCTCGCTGATGCTGCTGGGCGTGGCGACGGCTGTCACCGCCTGGTTCCCGTCGCTGGGCGGGCTGTTGATGGTGACGCTGCTGAGCTCGATCGGGTTTCATTACTACGAAACTGTGAACCAGTCGCTGCAGCTGCAGTGGCTGTCCAAGGAAAAGGCGCCGCAAACGCTGGGCTGGCTGGTGGCGGCAGGGTCAGCGGCTACTCTGGTGGTCTACGGCCTCATCGTGCTGACCTGGGACCGGTTTGATCTGGCCTACAATACCGTTTTCATGGCCGCGGGCGGGGCGACAGTGCTGATCGCGCTGTTTGCGCTCTTTGCCTATCCGCAGTTCGATGCGCCAACGCCGCAGACAAAGAAGCTGATCCTGCGCAAGCGGTATTGGCTCTATTACGCGCTTCAGTTCATGGCCGGGGCA
>JBFOLS010000271.1:0-5922 GCA_040830225.1 Leisingera sp. | reverse complement strand
TTCGACGAAATATCGGACGAACGCCGGCATATGTTGATGCGTGAGGTTGCCGAAGGCGCTTTGCCGGCCGAGGAAACCGATCAATTCATGTCGTTCATGTTCGGAGCGACCGCGGAATACGACCTGGAAACAAAGGCGGATGAAAAGGCCTGGGCGCACGCCTTGTCCGCCACTCTGGCGCGAAACAATTGTTTAGATGAAGAAGAGCGCAAGAAGACGCAAACCCGGGTGGAGGACGTGCTGAAACTGGACGGCGGAAAGGAACTCCTGTTCCGCCATAACATTAGCGCACCGATGCGCAACTGGGCGCTTAACAATCTTGCTGCTTCACCGGCAGATCCGCTGAAACGCCCCTGGGATCCTGCGAAACTGGAGGAAGGCTGGGAAAGCAATGTCGTGGGGAAGGCCTTTGCCAAGGACAGCGTGAAACAAGCGCGCGAGCAGTTCCCTACACCAGTGAGCTTCTCGCTTTCCTCGCAAAAAGGCGCGTTGGCGAATACGTTCGGCCAGGCGTTCGGGCTGGAACCGACAAACCTGCCGCCAGAGAATGAAACCGCAGCTCAGCGGGACAAACGCCTTTCGGCGCAGATGAACCATGCATACTACGACGTCGAAGAACCGCCGGTTTCGAATTTCTTCGGCTTTATCAAAGAAGAAAAAATCGATCCGGCCCAGATCACGCCGATCCCGATCACCTTCATGAGCAACGAACTGGGCACGGCCGTGTTCAAGGTGATCCGGCTTGAGACCCCCAAGGGTCCGCGTTTCTTCGACCATCGCAACAACAGGTTTGATTCCGCCCGGGACTGGGAAGAAATGAACAAGCTGCCGCCGGGCAAGGTGACCTACCCGGAAGGTCTGGAGTTGGGGAACAAGCTGAAGTCGAAGATCACCCCGGCAGATACGACCGAAGCCTGGATCTGGGACAAGCTCGACACGGCCGCCATGATCGCCGGCACGATCGCCGGTGTTGCCGTGATTATCGGCACCGGCGGCGCGGCGGCGCCGATCGTGGCAGGGGTTGCTGCAGCCTATGGCGGTACACGGGCCGGCATGGCCCTGAACGAAAAGGACAATCTTGGCCACGATGTCACCGACCTGTCGGACCCGGAAATCCGCGGGCTGTGGCTGGACGCCGGGTCAAGCGTGCTGTCGATCGGCGCAATCGGCGGCGGCTTGCGGGCCGCGCAACTGGCTGCCAAAGGCGGCAAGATGAGCCATGTCGGCGCCAGCATCGTCGCCGGCATGACGGTCACCGGAAACCTGGTCGATGCCTTTGCCATGGGGGATTCGATCCGGACCCTGTCCAAGACCTGGGACAAGATGACACCGGAGCAGCAGACAAAGGCGCTGCTGTCGCTGTCTTTCCAGTTCGGAATGAATGCCGCCTCCAACAAGTCGGGCGGCGGTCGCTATATCGACGGATTCGACTTCAAGGCAACGCGAAACACTTTGGAATTCGGAACGCCGTTCGACGTCAAACCCCTCAAGAACGATCCGGACCTGGCGCCAGGGCAGGTAGCGGTGAAATACGACCCCCCGACCGAGAAGAACCCGTACCCTTCCAATTTCCGAATTGTCTACAACGGGGACAAGCCGCCATCCCGCGCCCAGATCGACCTGCACAGCAGGACTGCCAACGCGATGGCTGCCTC
Source organism: Leisingera sp. (assembly GCA_040830225.1). Lineage (GTDB taxonomy): Bacteria > Pseudomonadota > Alphaproteobacteria > Rhodobacterales > Rhodobacteraceae > Leisingera. Next base: position 4,267 of record JBFOLS010000271.1, on the reverse strand, counting down.
CGTCAGCCTGCAGAAAAAATATAAGGACCTTGTTCCCAGAGGCAAAAAACCCAAAGCCGGTTCCGCCGCCTGGGAGGCAAGTTTTGAGCTCACTAAGATCCAAAGCGAAACAAAACAAGTTGCCGACAAGCTGGCGCAAGGGGACCTCGATTCAGACACTCGGGCCCAATTGCTTGCGCGTTTGGACGAGCTAAACGCCTCGCTTATCCTCGAACGGCAGAGATACGAAGAATGGGCGAAACTCGCGCAAACAAAAGAAGGCAAATCGTTAGTCGCCTCACCAACGGCAGGTGAAGACCAGCGCAAGGCTATTGGTTGGCCCGAGGCTCCGAAACCCAGCCGCGAAGGCAAACCCGACTATGCCTGGGTGCCAGATCCAAGCGGGAAACCGCGGCTCAAACCGCTTCACGATGATGTGCCGCCCTGCCGTTATGATGAAGGCACAGGCCAGTTTGTCTACAAGATCAACCGTGGCTGGAAGGGAGAGGAGCCTCGTGACACCAATTGGAATTGGTACGCCAACAATCCTGAGCCGAACGCCCGCTACGAGTATGAGAACGGATACACATATTCGACCGATAAAAAGGGCCGTACGACAACTGTCGAGGCGAAACTAACGGATGACCCCTGGGACCGGCACCAGACCAAACAAAGCGAGATCGGCAACCGGGGTGTCGAAGGAAACCCTCAGGAAACCTACGATGGCGGTCACTTGATTCCGCGCGAGTTAGGCGGACCGCCCGGCGAATTGAATGTTGTTCCAATGCAGAGTTATCTCAACCAGCACGGAGAATGGCGAGGGCTGGAACGAACCTGGGGAAGAGCTGTACGCGCCGGGAAGGACGTTCAGGTGAAAATCGAAGTCGAATACTATAGCAGCGGCAATGCCGCGCGCCGAAAAACTCCGAAACGTTTCATAGTGACCACGACGATAGATGGGGTGGCTCAAGAGCCGAAATTCATAAAAAACAGCAGAACAGGTAAGTGAAATGATGAGCGATACCAGCGGGATGACGGAAGATCAAAGAATATTCAACGAGATCGCGCAGGTCTTGGGCCGCATCGCACCGGCAAGCGCAAATGAGATGATATTCCGGGGCAAAATCTACGACGACTACAGTAGCGGTCTACCGGCATGGGTGGACACCGACGGCAATGAGACCGTTTTCGGAGCCGATGGGACACTGCCTTTGAGGGATATTGGGGAAATCTTGGATCTCGCGGAGGAGTTATTGGAGACGCCGATATTTAAGGCGAACCCGTTTAACCAGTTTGAGATCCGAATTAACCGTGAATTGGATCTCAAAGTCACGCTGGCTGATATCCCGAAGAGCCAGACCTGGAATAACCTGTTCATGCGCCCGGTCAGTGATCTGACGGAAATGGAGGCGGAGCAGTTTGATATCCCAACTGAAGACTGGGCTGCTTGCGTCGCTGCAGCGGACGAACTTAGCAAAGGAGCTTGAGCCTTGGGACTTCTAAACTTACTCGATAGAATGCTCCCCTCGCGCTAATCGCAATCCGGTCAATTGGAAGCGGGCCCGTCAACGTCTTAGATTGGTCTGAGAGCCGGAATATGGATTGGAGGAGACCAGGGTCAAGCCCCATTGATTTCCGCTCGTTTTGCATGATTAACGGCACGCAAAACGAACGGTGAACATGCCTTCTCTTTTCTGGTCCGCTGCCACCTTCAGCCTTGACGCGGCTGCCAGTGGCAAGTGACGGGGATAGCGCCCTGCTGCTTGCACCCAAATTATTCGCAGCAGGGATTTTGAAAGAGATATCAAGTCACGTTCGTCTTTCCCCTGCCTTGTAAAACCAGTCAGCTCTGGCCTTGCCGGGCGGCGGCCCAACGCTGCGTCACTTGTTCGATCTCCGCCAGGTATTGCTCGTGCCCTTCCACAACAGGCTGTGCCAGGTCGGCCTGCCCTTCCCGGCCGGCGCGGGCGATTTGCGTGCAGAACCAGCCGAGCGCCGCGCCGCGGGGCAGCTCATCGGCCGGGGGAAATGTCTCCTCGATGGCCGGAGCCCTACTGATTGCACCCGACAGCATCTTTGCGGCAAAGCCGGGCTCGGTGATGAACGGGCGCCCCATGCCGATAAGATCGGTCTGCCTGCTGTCGATGGCCCCGTTCATGACGCTGGCCGAGCGGAACCCGCCCGTGACCATCAGGGGAATGCCAAGCGCCGCCTTGATCGCCGCGGCATACTCCAGGAAATAGGCCTCGCGCATTTGCGTCGAACCGCTCTTCTTAGCGTGGGTATAGGCCTTGGGCTCTTCGAAATTGCCGCCCGAGATCTCGATGAAATCCACCCCTTCGGCTTCCAGCATCACCGCCACCCGGGCGGACTCCGCATGGTCGAACCCGCCTTTCTGGAAGTCGGATGAGTTCAGTTTGACCGCAACGATGAAACCGGGATCCACCGCTGCGCGGACTGCGCGCACCACCTCAAGCAGCAGCCGCGCGCGGTTTTCCAGCGGTGCGCCGCCCCAGCGGTCCGTCCGGGTGTTGATCCGCGGCGACAGCGACGAGCTAAGCAGATAGCCATGCGCCGCATGGATTTCGGCACCGTCAAACCCGGCCTCCTGCGCCAGTTTGGCCGAGACTGCATATTTCCGGATCAGCTCAGGGATCTGCGCTTCGGTCAGCGGCGCCGGTTTGCCATAGCCAGGCAGGTCCAGCCGGACGCCCGATACCGAAACAGGCTGCGGATTGACGATCTCCGGTGTTTGCCGCCCCGCATGGGCAAGCTGGACCAGAACCGTCGCGCCGCCGCTTTTCCCGGCCGCGGCAAGGGCTGCGGCTTTGCGCATATCAGTCTCTTCATCCAGCACAAAGTTCCCGGCGTGCTCCAGATGCATCCTGTCGACCGGGGTATTGCCGGTGATCAGCAGGCCCGCGCCGCCGCGGCCCCATTGCGCAAACAGTTCTATCAGCGCCTGGGAGGGATCGTTGTGCTCATCCGCCAGTGCCTCTGACATGGCGGATTTCACGATCCGGTTCCGAAGCACGGTCCCATTGGGCAAAGTGAGCGTTTTGGTGATGCTGGACATTGCAGGTCCTCCAGACTTTCAGTTTCGGAAAAAGCGGGACAGGCGGCAGGCAGTCGGTCCCGGCGGGATACGGGTTACAGGGGAGGAGACAGCGGGAATTTCTTCCGCCATTTGACGGCGCGCTCATCATCCCGCTCGGTGTAGAGCCGCATGGCTTGATGCGCGTCCATCGCGAACGCCTTGTCGGTATCGGTCCCCAGCGCGTTGATCCGCATCGTGTACCAGGCAGTGACACCTCCATGCGGCGGGGACTCGAAACGCGGAAATTCAGGGGCGCGGCCATCGCGATACAGCCAGGTGCTGGCCAGATCCGGCATCAGCACATTGGCCCGGGCCAGGCCGCACATATCCACCGCCCCGTCGGCCACTGCCTCGACCGCGTGATCGCGGGTCTCAAATCCCCCGGTCAGCTGCAGCGGCTTTTTCGTTGCACCGCGCGCGCGCCGGGCAAAATCGATGAAGTAAGGCCCGCCCGAGGACGGCGCATCCGAGCTTGCCCTGGCACCGGGAAAGTAAGTGCCGCCGCTGATGTCGATCAGATCGACCGAGGTGCCGTCCAGCATGCGCACAACTTCATAGGCGTCATCCTCCGTCAGCCCGCCCTCCAGTTTGTCGGTTGAGTTGATCTTGATGCTGACCGGGAACTCCGGGCCAACCGCTACGCGGACCGCCTCGATGATCATCCCGAAAATATGCGCCCGCGCCTCGATCGAGCCGCCGAACCTGTCGGTGCGCTTGTTGAACAGCGGCGAGACGAACTGGCTCAAAAGAAACCCGTGGCCGGCATGGATCTGCACGCCGGGAAACCCCGCTTCCTTGGCGAAGACCGCTGCCTGCGCATAGACCGCGGGCAGCGCCTCGATTTCCTCTGCCGTCAATTCGCCGCAGGAAAACCCGGGCAGTTCCAGCGCAGACGGGCCTTTGGGACGGCTGATCGGCGGATGGGCAAGGGCGCCGCAATGGCTCAGCTGCGGCCACAGCTGCGCACCATGGGCAAGACTGCGGTCAGCCAGCGCCTTTAAGGCCTTACGGTCGCTCTGCGGCCCGAACACAAGGTTGCCGGGCTTTTCGGGATAGTCCGGAAAGATCTGCACTTCCCCGATAATGGCCAGCGCAACGCCGCCTTCGGCCCATCTTTCATACAGGCGCGCCTGCGCTTCGGTCGGGTCGCCCTCCCCGTCGGCAAGCGAATCCGACATGGCCGTCTTGGTG
>JBFOLS010000270.1:0-9100 GCA_040830225.1 Leisingera sp. | reverse complement strand
GGGGCAACCAGGCCATAAGCCAGGAACACGCCAAGGAAGGTGCCAACCAATGCGCCGCCGATCATCTTACCCAGCACTTCCGGCGGCTGGTCGATCGAGCCCATGGTCTTAATCACACCCAGAACCGCCGCAACAATCCCAAGCGCTGGAAGGCCGTCTGCCATGGTTTGCAGCGCATGGCTGGAATGCAGCGCATGATGCAGGTTGGCTTCCATCCGCTTTTCCAGAACTTCCTCCACCTGGTGCGGGTCGTCATAGTTCATCGACGCCGAGCGCATGGTGTCGCAAATCAAGTTCACGGCTTCCTTGTCCCCCAGAATCTTGGGGTACTTGTTGAAAACAGAGGAGTTTTCCGGATCTTCGATGTGCTGTTCCACCTCAACCGGATTGGCCCGCGCGATCCGGATCAGCGCAAACAGCAGGCACAGCAGGTCACGGTAGTCATCCGGCTTCCATTTCGGGCCTTTGAAGACTTTGCCAACATCCTTAATCGTGTGTTTGACACCGCCCATGTCGTTCGCAATCAGAAACGAACCGGCCGCGGCTCCGCCAATCATCATCATCTCGAACGGCAGCGATTTCAGAATGATCGCCATCTTGCCGCCGGCCAGGAGGTATCCGCCAAACACCATGGCAAAGATCACCGCTATGCCTACAATCCCGATCATAGGTCCACTCCGAATTCCGTTGGTTTTTATAAGATTAGGCGAGTCTTCCTAAGGAAAGACTAAGCCCCCGCCCCCAAGTTACTCCTTGGGCACAGAACCGTTGCGGCCGGCCAGCACCACACTGATTGTATAGGCCGCTTCCGGACTCAGGCCCGCCATGATCCCCGCTGCGGCTTCCGGTTGCATCCGGGCAAGGAAACCCGCGGCAAAGCCCGGATCCATTTCCTCGAACAAGGCAGCAGCCTCTTTCGGCTTCATCTGCTCGTAGACCGTTGTCAGCCGGGTGACATCTGCCTCCGTGGCGCCATCCGCCAGAGCCAGGGTTGCCCGCAGTTTCTCTTCGGCTTCCTGCAGGGCAGCAAGCTTCTGGTCGATAGCCTGATCGGCAATTTCCAGTGCCTTCATCCGGTCCTGGATTTCCGCCTCGCGGGCCGCCAGAGCCTGCTCGCGCTCCTGAAAGGCCGCCAGCATCGTCTGAAGCTCTGCCGACGACGGCATGGATGCCAGCTGTGTCTCACCCTTGTGCTCCGGCTGTTCGCTGCCCGGCTGCTGCAGGCTTGCCACCTCGCGGGCAATTGCGGGGCCAGCTTCAAGCCCAAGCCGCACCATGGCGGAACCCATCAGCAGGACCGCAAGCATCATCAGCGTTCCGCCGCGCCGCAAACGCTTGGATTTTTTCTTTTCCTTGGCCATCACGCAACCCGGTTCTGGCTGCGGTTATGGCGCACGAACATCAGGCCCGAAGGCTTGGCTTCTTCGGCGTCTCCCTCTGCACCCTGCGAATCGGCCTCATAAGCGGCCGCCAATGCATCATCTTCACCACCGGACTGCGCTGCCGGAGCCGCAACTCCTGCATCCGGAATGTCATGCATTGATGCCATCATCAGTTCGAGCCGCTGCGCCACCGATTCGGCGCGCCCGGTCAGCTGCTGCAGCGCCTTGCTGGAGCCGTCAGACACCTGCTGTGCCGACTGCAGCGACTTGTTGAGATCATCCACCTGTGCCGAAAGCACCGCAACCGCGCCGCCCACGCCCTTTTCCAGGTCATTGAACCGCTTCAGCCGACGCGACAGCACCAGACAATAAAATCCGGCGCCCAGCGCTCCGGCTGCAAGCAGGATATCAGCAATAATGTCCATCCTGTCCTCCTAGTTCAGTACGAAATCCATGATCAGCAGATCACGCACCCGGCCCTGGCCGGTGGCAATATTGATCCGCCGCAGCATCTGTGCCCGCAGTTTCGGCAGAGCCATCGGATCGGTCAGATCCTCAAGCTCCAATGCTCTCAGGTAGCTGTTCAGGACATCGATAACCCGCGGCAGGATTTTCTCGACCTCGGCCTGGTGGGCAAGGTCGACTTCTAATTGCGCGCGGAACCGCAAATGCTTGATACCGCTGGCTTTGCGCAGGGTAATCACAATCGGGTCCATTTCGATAAAGGCAAGATTGGCGATATCCTCCGCCGTCTCACCCGTGTCCACGCCTTCTGGCGCCGCTTCGGCCGCTGGCGCCATTTCGGGCGCAGCTTTCTGACCAAAGGGAAGAAGGCCTGACTGAACGGCAAAGAATCCACCGCCGCCGCCAGCCAGTGCCAGCACTACCCCAATGATGAGGGGCAGTTTGCTTTTCTTGGCCGGGGCTTCTGCTTCAATGTCTACTGCAGCGTCTGTCATGGCTATCCCTAAAACGTCGTGCATCCTCTTCATAACCTGCGAGGGACTAACCGAATGTTAAGGCCGTTCCGTCAAAAAGGTTGCACGCCGGACAGAACGCCGGTGCGACGGAGGTTAATGTGCAGCAGATTAAGAATGTCTGGGCAGAAATGGACATGCGGAAGCGTGTGATTGCCGTGGGGGCCACGGTCATCATGATTCTCAGCGTCATCGCGATGTCCCATGTGGCAAGCAAGCCAACAATGACTCTGCTTTATGCCGGGCTGGAAAGCGGTACAGCCGGGGATGTGGTGCGGGCGCTGGAACAGCGCGGCAGCCAATATGAAGTGCGCGGCGGCTCGATCTACGTGCCGTCTGCGCAGAGAGATGAGCTTCGGATGACATTGGCCAGCGAGGGCCTGCCCGCAAACGGCGGCAAGGGTTACGAGCTGCTCGATTCGCTCAGCGGCTTTGGGACCACCTCGCAGATGTTTGACGCCGCCTACTGGCGCGCCAAGGAAGGCGAGCTTGCCCGCACCATTGTGGGCAGTCCGCATGTAAGCCAGGCCCGGGTGCATATCGCCAACACCGGATCGAATCCCTTTCAGCGCACTATTGAGCCCACCGCATCGGTTTCAATCGTGCCGATGGGATCGCCCATCACGCCGGCACAGGCCAATGCCATCCGCTTCCTGGTTTCCTCTGCGGTGACCGGCCTGGCTGTGGAAAATGTTGCCGTCATCGATGCCAATGGCGCGTTGATCGGTTCGGCGGACGCCACTGCCGCAGCCGGCGCCGGAACCGACGACCGTTCCCAGACGATTCGCGAACGTGTGATGCGCCTGGTTGAAGCCAGAGTCGGCCAAGGCAATGCCGTGGTTGAAGTGAGTGTCGAGACCGTAACAGACACCGAATCGATCCGCGAAAAACGCGTGGATCCGAAAAGCCGTGTGGCAGTCAGCACCGATGTCGAGGAACGTGCCGATTCCTCCAGCAACCAGTCAGGTGAAGTGACAGTCGCTTCCAATATTCCCGATGGCGATGCGGCCTCCGGCCAGGGTTCCAAGGCCAACACCAGCGCAACCCGGGAGCGGATCAACTATGAAATTTCAGAGACCGAAAAGGAAATCGTCCGCGGCCCTGGCGCCATCAAACGCCTGACCGTTGCGGTTCTGGTCAATGGAACAGCGGTCACCAACGATGCCGGGGAAACGGTATTCGAGCCGCGGCCGGAAGAAGAGCTGGCCGCGATGCGGGAGCTGATCTCCGCCGCTGTCGGCTTCGACGCGGATCGTGGAGATGTGATCACCCTCAAATCAATGGAACTGCCCACTATTGAACCTCAAGGGTCGGTGGCGACCTCGTCGTTCCTCGACAACCTCTATTTCGACGCGATGTCGCTGATCCAGATTGCGGCTCTGGCCATTGTCAGCCTGATCCTGGGCCTGTTTGTGGTGCGCCCGATCCTGTCAAACAAGGTGGCTCCGGTAGCAGCGCTGCCTAGTCCGGATGATGGCGGGCTGCCCGGTCTTCCTGGGGTTGGCGGCGATGGCGGTTTCATGACCGCACCGGATCTGGGTGCAGGCCTCGCGCTGGATGGGGAAATCGAAAACGGAGATGGCGGCCAGTTCGGGCCGATGGGCGGCCTGCCCACTATGGGCACCGGCGATATGATGGGTGCGGCTGGCCTGCCGGCGCTTGGCGGCAGCATGGATGACCCGGTCGACCGCCTGCGCAGCCTGATTGGCGAGCGGCAGGAAGAAACCGTCCAGATCCTGCGCGGCTGGCTGGAAGAGAATAAGGAGCAGGCTTAATGACGATTGCACATTTGCTGGAAGACTTCGGGTTCAGCACCCCTGCGGCGGCACCGCTGCCTGAAGTGCCTGAAGAAGTTGCCGAAGAACAGCGGCTTGCCTCCTTCGAAAAAGGCTACAGCGCTGGCTGGGACGACGCCGTGACTGCCAAAGATCAGGAGGCAAGCCGTATTTCGACAGAGCTTGCCAATTCCCTGGAAGACCTCAACTTCACCTACCATGAAGCACAAAGCCAGCTGCTCGATTCGCTGGATCCGATGTTCAAAGTGCTGACAAGCGCCGTTCTGCCGGACGCGATGGCAGCTTCCTTTGGCCATCACATCGTCGACCAGCTTGCCGAAATGGCAAATGGGCAAACTGATCAGCCGATGCAAATCGTCGTTGCCCCAGGCGAGGCTGCGCCGGTGCGCGGCCTGCTGCCGCAGAATTTCTCGGTTCCGGTTGCTGTACGCGAAGACGGCGCCCTGACGCCGGGCCAAGCCTATCTGCAAGTTGGCAGCTCCGAATGCGAGATTAATTGCGATGCCCTGCTCGAGTCGATCCAGGACTCGATTGAAGCCTTCACCTATCACGCCAAAGAGGACAGCCAGTATGGATGACGCTGCAGATCTGAACCTGAAATCCGCCGATCCAAGCAACCCCTTTGTCTCGGTCCCCGTCGAGGTGGTTGTCTCGGTCGGCAAGGCCCGGCCGCTGATCCGCGACTTGGTCAGCCTTGGCGAAAACGCCATTCTGACTCTGGACAAGCGGGTCGAAGACCCGGTCGACCTCTATGTCGGCGACCGGCTGGTCGCCCGCGGCCAGCTGGAGGAACTGGAAGGCGACCAGGCCGGCCAACTGGTTGTGCGCCTGACAGAAATTGCCGATCTGCAAAGCGGTTTGGGATGACACACACGACATTTGTGCGGGCGGCCTTGGTTTCAGCATTGCTGCTGGCCTTTCCGCAGACCGCCCTGGCTCAAGAACTGAGCCTTTCGCTGGCAGACGGCGAATCGATTTCAGCCCGCTCCATCCAGCTGATCCTGCTGATCACCGTGCTCAGCCTGGCCCCTGGCCTGCTGATCATGATCACCTGCTTTCCATTTTTGGTTACGGTCCTGTCAATCCTGCGCCAAGGAATAGGGCTGCAGCAGTCTCCGCCCAACATGCTGATCATCAGCCTGGCGCTGTTCCTGACGTACTTTGTGATGGAACCGGTTTTTACCGAGGCCTGGTCTGTCGGAATCAGCCCGCTTCTGGAAGAACGGCTTGAGCCCGGCGAAGCCATCAGCCTGAGCCTGGAACCGTTCCGCGCCTTTATGGCCAACCGTTTGGACCCGGATACCTTCTATGCGATCGCAGACCTGCGGCCGGAAACCCGCGGCATGGACCCTGTGCCCGAAGCGCCTTTGTCTGCGCTGGTGCCAAGTTTCCTTCTGTCGGAGATTTCCCGCGCCTTCCAAATTGGCTTTCTGGTCTTTCTGCCGTTCCTGGTGATTGACCTCGTGGTGGCCGCAATCCTCATGTCCATGGGCATGATGATGGTGCCGCCCGCCGTTGTTTCACTGCCGTTCAAACTGGCCTTTTTCGTTGTGGCTGACGGCTGGAGCCTGATCGCAACCGCCCTCGTGCGAAGCTACTACCCCTAACCGAACCGAAATCGGTGAAAAGCCCAGGTACTCAGCGTGCCTGGGTTTTTCTACGGCCGCTCGAATGCCCCCCCGGAAGAGACTGTATTCCAGCAGCCAGCCTTTCCGGGGCAGCAAAACCCGCTCACCAGAAAACAGCGTTACGAAAGCAGCCTTCTAGAGCAGGGCTTCTGTCCCCACCCGCCACCGTTTCAAGTAAGACACACCTCTGACCGCCCGAACGCGAATTGCGGCCTGTTTGCCGCCAGCTATGCTAAAGAGCTGCTGCCTGGCTGGTTTGTTTCCAGTTGCCTCAGGCGAAGCTGCTGTTTCAGATCCGTGGGACAAGACTATTCCCGTTTAGGACAACTGCTTCAATACATCAGTCATATCGGCCAACCGCCCGGCCGGGATGGCAAAAAAATACCTTGGCTTGCGCACCCATAGCCAAGGTATTTGCTTGGTGCCGGAACCTTCGTTCAGCGGACAACAAACTCCGCATGCAGCGCCCCGGCCGCTTTCAGGCTTTTCAGGATATCAATCATGTCCCGCGGTGATACGCCCAGAGCATTCAGGCCCGCGACCACTTCAGAAAGCGAGGTTGTCTCCGGCACTTCCGCCAATTGGATACCCTCTTCTTCCTCAATGGCTGCTCCGGTGCGCGGCACGGCAACCGTCTGCCCATTGGCAAACGGATTGGGCTGCACCACCAGAGGCGTCTCTTCGATCCGCAGGGTGAGATTGCCCTGTGCCACGGCCACACGGGAGATCCGCACATCGCTGCCCATCACGATGGTGCCGGAGCGCTGGTCTACCACCACCCGCGCCTTGCGCTGAGGTTCGACCAGGATGTTCTCAATCCGGCCCACCGCATGGGCGGTGGAGCGGGCATTGGTGCTCCGGATATCAACCTCAACGGTTCCGGAATCCCGCATAAGGGCGACGTTGCGGCCAAACTCATCGTTGATCGCCCGCTCGATCCGTCCGGCAGTGGTGAAGTCCGGCTCGCGCAGGGCCAGCCGCATGGAGGAGAGAGATGCCAGGTCAAAGTCGATTTCCCGCTCGACACGCGCACCCGAAGGAATCACGCCCGAAGTCGGCACGCCCTGGGTCACCTGGGCAGCCTCACCTTCGGCCACAGCACCTCCGGCGAGGATCGTGCCCTGGGAAACCGCATAGATCTGGCCGTCGGCAGCATTGAGCGGCGTCATGATCAAAGTACCGCCCAGAAGGCTTTTGGAATCACCGATAGCCGACACCGTCACATCAATTGTGCTACCGACACGGGCAAAGGGCGGCAGCGTGGCCGTTACAAATACTGCTGCCACGTTCTTGGGCCGGAATTGTTCACCGGTCACGTTCACACCCAGACGCTCCAGGATGTTGGACATGATCTCTTCGGTAAACGGCGAGTTGCGAAGGCCGTCACCGGTGCCGTCAAGCCCCACAACAAGGCCATAGCCGACCAGGTCATTGCCGCGGACGCCGTCGAATTCGACCAGATCCTTGAGACGGATTGTGCTCGCCTGCGCCACTGCGGGCAGCAGGAACAAACATGCGAAGAGGAGACGGAGAATAACCAGCATCAGAGATAATTCATCAGTGAGAGTTGCGAGCTGCGCGACGTGATCATGTAAAGGCCTTCCAGCTGGGTCTGCGCTTCTTCCAGCCGGGTGTAGGTCTCATAAGGATCAGCAGAAACCAGGTTGTTCTTGACCAGGCTCAGGCTGGTTTTCGAGGCTTCGTTGCGTGTGTTGATCGCCTCAAGCTGCCCTTCGATAAAACCGATATCCGCCTGCAGTTGGATGAGCCTGTCTTCGCTTTCCGACAATTCGCCGCCGGCCGCGATCACAAGGTCGGTTTTCACATCGTCGGCCAGGCCGAGACTCGGCTCGTTCGCCAGGGCAGTGATCACGTAGCTCTGCAGTGCATGTTTGATATTGTCGTCATCCGCGCGAACACCGAGGGAAACCTGCTCCCCTTCACCGACTGTGACCGGCTGCAGCGAGGTAGTTGATCCCTGGTACATGACGGTGTCAAAACCGGTAGGATCATCGAACCAGTCCTTGACCGCCTGGATGATGTCACCGCTTGTTGTCAGGCCAGCAACTTCTGCAAGGATAGCGGTCATCATAGTGTCCGCATCATTGAGCGGCTTGGTATCCGTCGCCGTGCCTGCAAAGATTGTCCGCCCCCCAACCGATGTGTTGAACAGGCTGATGGCACTGGACATTCTCTGCTTGGCTTGGGTTCCGAACTGCTCCGCGTTATCAGCATCCATTGCCGGCGACAGGGTCAGAATGTCATTGCGCATCGCCTGAACCTGGCTCTGCACCTTGTCCAGGCTGCCTTGTGTGGTGGTGGCAAAGAGCTGCACTTCACTGTTCGCAACCATATAGCTGTCCAGACGGTTCAGCGAGCTTTCAAGATCTGCGAGATATGTGAAGTCGCCGCCCAGCCGCTCGGTCAGGTTCGATGACTTGCCGGTCGCGAACTCCTCGGACAGCGTGGTGATGTTTTCCTGAAGTTCGGTATTGCGGCTGCGAAGGAAGAGGTGCTGCGCCATATCGCCGTAAGAATTAATAATCATGCATCACATCCTCAGAAGTGTGTCCATAAGTTCGTCAATCACCGTAATCATCCGGGCATTGGCAGCGTAGTATTTCTCCACCAGCATCAGGTTCTGCAGCTCGGCATCGGTATCAACGCCCAGCGCCAATTCGGCCTGGCTCAATTCATTGAAACTGGTGGCGGCAAAGGTCGAGTTGCGCGACGAGGTCTCATGGTCCTGGGCGAAGCGCGACAATAGGTTTGCGCTGAGGGTAGCTGCCGTCATGTCGGCCGTGCCCAGCCCGACCGACGAGACCGTCAGGCTGGTGTTCAGCGCGTCGGAATAGGCCTGGATCAAGCTGGAGTCGCCGGGGTCGCCCTGGGCTGCGGCATAAAGGCCGTCACGGAACCGCCAGGTTTCGCCGGTACCGTCCAGAGCCACCAAGTCATTCAGCTCAATCCGGTTGGAAATTCCAATGAAATTGGCGGGATCGTAGAATCCGCCGTCATCCGTGAAAATCCCGGCGTCCGTGGCACCGATCGTGGCATCCAGTGCGGGATCCTGGAAGCGCTCAATCAGATCCGCCGCCATGGTGTCCAGATCTTCCTGGGCTTCCACAGCTGTGACATCGCGGATTTCAAACTGTGCGGTCAGCGTACCGCCCCGCAGCGGGCCATCCACACTTGTATCAATCGACTTTCCATCAATCTCCAGACCGGAAATCATACCGTTGGCGAGCGTCATATGGGGCATGATATCCCGTGAAGCGGTGAAACTCAGTTCGGATGCCTTGTGATCCAACAGCCTC
>JBFOLS010000269.1:0-2050 GCA_040830225.1 Leisingera sp. | reverse complement strand
TTCTGCATCACCTTATGGGTCTGCTCGACCGGATCGTGACTGTCGATGTTGACGGCATCATCCAGGTTCTGCGGGCACTGGCCGCGCAGATAGACGGTCTTGCCGCCTTGGGTCACCACCGCCTGGCACAGGTCATTGTCCAGGTTCTGCTCCGGATAGGTAATACCGGTGTTGAACTTGCGGATACGGGTATGGGCCATGGTGTCCTCCTGGCATGGCGGGGCGGCTGTCCGGCCAAACGGTGCGGTTGCCGCCAAAGATTTCATGAACCGCGGGCAAGCCAAATTACCTTCTGGCTACGCCTTGCTTCGGTTCCGGCTAACAAGGCCTGCACGCGCCCCAGGGGGACGGAGCGGTGCTGGCGCGCGGGGACTTGGGCGCTCAGGCCTCGTCCGCCCGGCGCTCGCCGGGACCGCGGTAGGTCTCATAGTGGCGCTGGATGGCAATCTGATCGGCCACATGCTTGGCATCATGCCAGACACCCCAGATAAAGGTCGAGCCGCGGCGCGACTGCCAGGGTAGGCCCAAGAAATAGATCCCCGGTTCCACCGACACGCCGCGCTGATGCTGCGGGCGGCCTTTTTCGTCGAAGGCATCCACATTCATCCAGCCAAAGTCCTGGCGGAAGCCGGTGGCCCAGAGAATGGTGGTGATCCCCTCTGCCGCCAAATCCAGTTCGCGGATCGGATTGGTCAGGCTGTCCGGATCGGCAAAAGCCTCCCGCGCCTGCGGCTCTTCCGGCAGATTGATACCGGTGCGCGCCACATACTCGTCGGCCAGATCCAGCATCTTCAGGTAATCGGCGTCGCCGTTGGCGATGTTTTCCTGCAGATCACCTGCAAACTTGATAGAGCCGTTATTGTAACTTTCCGTCAGGCCCATCAGAGTCACGCCCTCACCCGCCAGGCGGCGGAAATCCATGGTCTGGCCGCCATAGGCGCCGCTGACCGAGATCGTCACATGCTCCTTGCCCGGCTCCAGCGCCGCCTGGTCCCATAGGCCCAGAACGCCCAGCCACCAGACAAAATCACGGCCGCGGTACATCCGAGGCGGCCGGTCATGCGGGCCCACCGACAAATAGACCTTGCGTCCCGCCCGGTTCAGTTCATCCGCAATCTGCGCGCCTGAAGAACCCGCACCTACGACCAACACAGCACCCTCCGGCAGCTGATCGGGATTACGGTAGTGAAAGGAGTGCAGCTGGTTTACCGCGGCCCCCTCCGGCACCACCGGCGGGATCACAGGATGCTGGAAAGCGCCGGTGGCGGCCACAATCCGCTGTGCTTCGATCACGCCGTCCGAAGTTTCGACCCGGAAACCACCGGTGCCGTTGATGCGCTCGGCCTTTTTCACCTCGACACCAGTCCGGATCGGCGCATTGAAGCGCTTGGCATATTCAACCATGTAATCCGCAACCCGCTCTTTGGCCGGAAAGGACTCAGGATCGGTTCCTGTGTATTCAAGGTTCGGGAAACGATCATGCCAGGCCGGCCCATTGGCCACCAGGGAGTCCCAGCGCCCGCTGCGCCAGGCTTCGGCAATTCGGTTCTTCTCCAGCACCAGATGCGGCACACCATGGCTGGTCAGATGCTCGCTCATGGCCACACCGGCCTGGCCTGCACCAACAACCAGCGTGTCTACCTTTTCAATCGCCATTTCCAAACCCTCTCCTGACACTCGGGCAAGGTCTGCACCCCTGCCAATCTTCCTCATCAGAATTTTCACATCCCGGAGTCAGGAAAAAGAAATCTATGGCTTACCTCTGGTTCGCGTGGAGCTAAGCAGAGTATTTTTATTTTATTTCAGACATTTAACGCAAGACACACACTAAAAGAAAAGCCGTTCCGCCCAGGGTAGGACAGAACGGCTTCGGATATGCCTTGCGTTGGAAACCAGCGCGAGGAAGCTCACCGCATGACGAAAGGGTCTGGGATTATTTCGTCGCTGGTGCGCAGCCATACGGCTTTTGTTTTTGTGTAGTCGAGGGCGGCTTGCAGGCCGCCTTCTCTGCCGTGGCCGGAAAGGCCATGGCCACCGAAGGGGGCGATCG
>JBFOLS010000268.1:0-2253 GCA_040830225.1 Leisingera sp. | reverse complement strand
CGCGGCCCGCTGTGCGGCGGGGTGCGCGGCGGCGCCTATGCCAGCCTGTTCGGCGCAGCGCCTGGAATGCCGCCGGAACAGGTGGTTCATTCCGATCTCGTGCTGGTCTGGGGCAACAATGTCACCGTGTCCAACCTGCATCTGGCACCGCTTCTGAAACGGATGCGGGCACAGGGTGGCAAGCTGGTGATCATCGACCCCAAGCGCATCAAGATTGCCGAACAATGCGACATGCATGTGCAGATCAAGCCCGGCACAGATGTGGTGCTGGCCATGGGGCTGGCAGCCGAATTGGAACGTCAGGGCGCGCTGGATCATGGGCTTATTGCCCAATGGGTCGAAGGGTTCGATGCCTTCATGGAACAGGCAAGGCAATACACCGCTGCGCGGGTTGAGGTGCTCTGCGGTGTTGGCGAAGACACCTTTCACGCTCTGACCGGCCTCATCCAAGCCGCGGATGCGATGGCCTGCTCCTTTGGCAACGGCATGGAGAGGGGGCGTTCGGGCGGCTCGGGCCTCCGTGCGGCAATGGCGCTGCCGGCCCTGACGGGCCACCATGGCAGGCTCGGGGCAGGTGTCTTGGCCAAATCCGGCGTGGCAACGCCCAAGACCCAGGCACGGCTGCATGGCAATCACCTGATGAAACCGGGCACACGGGTCTTCAACATCGTTGACCTTGCGGAAAAGCTGCAGAATGAGAGACTGGATCCGCCAATCAAGGCGGCGATGATCTACAATCACAACCCGGTAGCCACCCACCCCGATCAGGCCAATCTGATCAAGGCTCTGATGCGCGAGGACCTGTTCATCGCGGGCTGCGATGTCGCCATGACCGACAGCATGGCGTTCTGCGACGTGATCCTGCCGGCGGCCACCCACTTCGAATATGACGATATCTACGGCGCCTACGGGCAGAATTACCTGCAGCGGGCCGAACCGGTTATCCCCTGCGTTGGGGAAAGCCTGCCCAATACCGAGATTTTCCGCAGGCTCGCAGCACGTTTCGGCTATGACGATCCGGAGTTCAGGGCCTCTGACACGCAGCTGATGAATGATGCAATCGACGAAACGCATCCGCAGTTGCAGGGGCGGCGGCCTAGCGAGATCCCCGTTGACGAAGCTATCGGGATGATGGCGCCTGGCGGCGAGGATATGATCATGTGCAAGACGGTCCAGCCGGCCACAGCTTCCGGGAAGATCGAACTGTTCAGCAAGGACCTGGAGGAACGGTTCGGCTTTGGCGTGCCGCGCTATGAGCCGGTGCCGCGGGACCAGCCCTTTGCCTTGATGACGCCCGGTTCAAGCAAGCGGACAAATGCTACATTCGGCGGTAATGAAGCCTCGCAGGGGCCGGAGATCCTTGAAATGAACCCTCAGGACGCGGCGGCCAGAGGGCTGCGGGACGGACAGAGAGTGACGGTTTGGAATGATCGGGCGGAGGTCACGCTGCAGCTCAAAGTTTCCGATGCCACGCTTCCGGGGGTGCTGTATTCGCCCAAGGGCACTTGGCGGGCCACGTCTGATACAGGGTTTACAGTGAACGCGCTGATCCCGGCCGGCATCCGCACCGATATCGAGGATGGCGCCTGCTACAACGAGACCTTTGTGGATGTGAAACCGGACTGAAACGGCCTTGGGTGAAACTGAGAGCGGCTCAAGCACCAACAAGTTTGCGCCATGCCGTCGTCAGGTCTGAATCGCCCGCATGAAATTGCTGTAGAGTGTTTCGGCTGATTGCATGAACCGGGGCATCTCTGCGCTGGCAGCGGCTTGCAGGTCTGCCGTGCCGTTGCTGCCCAAAGCGCTGACCAAGGCCTTATGATAGGCAGGAATGGCCCCCCAATTGCCGACTGTGTCAGGTTCCACTTCGACGTGATACTGCATCGACCAGGCGTGCCGTCCGACGCGCATGGCCTGCACAGGGCAATCCGGCGAACGGGCCAGGATCTCGGCTCTGTCAGGCGCCTGCGCAACCCGGACGGAATGCCACTGCAGGCATTTCTGCTGTGTTGGCAGCCCCTGCATCAGCGGGTCGGCGCGCCCCGCTTCGGTCAGCTCCACATCCAGCACGCCTATTTCGGCCGGGCGCTGCGGGCCGCAGGTGCCGCCAAGGGCGTCAGCCAGCAGCTGATGGCCCAGGCAGAGCCCCAGATAGGGTTTGCCAAGGTCGCGTACCCAGGTGCGGATGGCCGCCTTCTCCCGGATCAGCCAAGGGTGCTCGTCAACATCCCAGACATCCATCGGGCCGCCCAT
>JBFOLS010000267.1:0-7051 GCA_040830225.1 Leisingera sp. | reverse complement strand
CGGCGCACCAGCATCTCCGGCTTGGTGTGCTTGGCGCGGATCTTGGCCATATTGGCGCTGCGCTGCTGTGGTGTCAGGGTGTCGGCCATTCCACGTGATGCCTGGATTGTTCCACCATGCGGGCATGGTAGCTGCTTTCAATCCGGCAGGAAATAAAGGCACTGGCCGGGCAGGGCGGCAGCTCCAGCACCTTGATCAGCTGGGCATCCTTCTGGCCCTCCAGCAGCACGATCTGCTCACGCGCCAGAATATCGCGTGTGCCGTGTCCGCCATCAGCCCGGATCCGGCGCATGAAGTCTTTCTGCTGCGCCACCGCCTCAACCACGTCGCGCGGCACTGGGCGGCCCTGGATCAGGCGGAACAGCTGCGCCATGCGTTCGTTGCCGGTCTCGCCTGCAAAGATCTGCTCTACCGCCGCCTCATCCGCGGTGCGCCAGAAATTGGCGGGGTAGGGCTGGTCCTTGAACAGCCAGAAAATATGCTTGAACCCCTCGGCAGATATGCTGCGCTTAGCATCTTTGTTCTGACCGGCGGTCAGGTACTCCGGCCGGGCGATGATCAGCCCCAGATAACAGCGCGCCCGCACCTCATCCGCCGCCACCAGCATGCAGGCGCAGTCCAGAGCCTCGGTCGGGATCATCCAGTTCGTGCCCATGGTGTGCTTGATGTCGACATCCTGCCCCAGGATCTCGGTATCCAGCCGCCCCTTGCGCAACTTCAGCAGCGCCCGCAGCTCGATTTCCACCCTTGTCCCGATATAAGTCTTTTCGGTCTTTTCCAGCTCTTCATAGGCGCGCCGCCCCGTCTTGGGCGTCATGATCACGTCGTCAATGCACTGGCGCAGCATCTGCGGCACATCATACTCCAGCGCCAAGGCGCCGCCCGCACGGGTGGTGATCTCCTCCGCCAGCGGAAAGATGAGGTCAAAGTCTGGATGCCCCGGTAGGACTAGGCTGTCTGGAAGTTTCTGTTTCATATTGTGTTCCGCCCGGCCGATAGGCCGGGCTGCGCCCGACCCTCCCGCTTTGCCGAAGGCAAACCTCCGGTTTGACGGGAGGGCGTTCCGCACCCGCCCAGAGCCGGGCGCAGCCCTCGGTCTAAAAATGATAGAGAGGCTTTAAGCCCGCACAGCATGCAGGTTCGGCTTGGCAATCGCCGCCTTCAGCTCGCGTGCCACCGCTTCCGCCACCGGCGGCGGGAAGGCGTTGCCGACCTGACGGTAGGCATTGGTCTTGGCGCCGGTGAAATGCCATGCATCCGGGAAGCCCTGAATACGCGCCACCATCCGCACCGTCAGACGCGGCATGTCGTTGTGGAACGGATCAGGCGCCTCGTAGGCAATGGTCCGCCCTTCAACGCCCAGGGCCGCCCAGGCGCGGCGTGCGCGGGTCGGACCAAGGTCCGGGCCGCCATGTTTCTTGGATCCGCCAACAATAGTGGGCGCAATCTCATCCGCCTTGGCCGCCCAGTCCTCCGCCCCGCGCCAGCCGCGCTCCTTCATCAGGTCCAGCAGCGTTGCGCCCACGGTCGGCGGGTTGTGCGGCAGCGGCTCAGGCCAGTTGAACTGTCCTGCGAACTCTTTACGCAGGGCAACAATCGCCACCCGCGGCCGCAGCTGCGGCACGCCGTAGTCCGAAGCATTCAGCAGCCGCCAGTCTGTTTCATAGCCCAGTTTCGACAGCTGCTTTTTCAGCTTGTCCCGGTAGTCAGAGAACACCGCATCCAGAAATCCGCGCACGTTCTCGATCATTACTGCGCGGGGGCGGGTCGCATCCACGATCTCGATCGCATCGTCGAACAGGTTACGCTCGTCCTTCTCGCCCAGCTGCTTGCCAGCGACGGAAAACGGCGGGCAGGGCAAGCCGCCGGCCAGAAGGTCGATGCCTTTGTAATCGCCCGCAACGTCCTTGAATTTGCGCACATCTTCTTCCAGCACGTTCCACCGGGGGCGGTTGTGGCGCAGGGTGGCGCAGCAGTGCTTGTCGATCTCCACCAGCGCCGTGTGGTCAAAGCCTGCCTTTTCCAGCCCAAGGGCCTGGCCGCCCGCACCTGCGCATAGTTCTACCGATGTCAGCATTCTGCTCTGCCTGTCCGTTCGCGTTCTTGCTCTGTTCCTAAGCGGTAAGGTGATTCCGCACAAGGATTTCCGCTCCGGCCAGACTATGCGCAAACGCGCCAAAGCGAAAGGCCGCCCCGAAGGGCGGCCTTTTCGTTTCCTGATGGAGCGGGCGATGAGATTCGAACTCACGACCCTTACCTTGGCAAGGTAATGCTCTACCCCTGAGCTACGCCCGCGCTGCCATCCGGTGAGCGGTGAAATAGGTTCTCCGGGCTTGGGCTGCAAGCACAAAATCACACGGGTTGCAAAAAATCTTCCAAAGGGGCGACGGAACCGCCAGGCAGGGGCGTTTCACCTCCAAACAGCCGGGTTTGCAACGGGAGATTTGGAGAGATGCTTTGGAAAGACAGTATTAGGATTGGCGGCCTCAGCGCGGCGATTGCCTTGGGGATGGCGCTGCAGGCGGCCCCGCAGCAGCGGGGGGACTGGCCGGACCGGATCGAGGATATCAAGCCGGCGCAGGTCGAAACCGCAAAGCTGCCGCATGATCCCCGGCACCCCGTTTGAGGCTGGTCGTTTCCGGGCAAGGGAATCGGGCGGGAAGGCATGTGCTTCCGGAATAGATTGCGCGCCGCCTTTCGTTGCTCCGCAGCCGCCGTCTCATTTTGCCTCGATTTTCAGCTTCTTCATTGCCTTCAGCATCTCGGCATCCACCAGCTTCTGCAGCTTCTTGTCCTTTTCCACCGCCTTGGCCGCCATATCGGTCAGCTGGCTCTCGCTCTCCTTGCCGGACGCCGAACTGATCACCGCGCCATAACCCGCCTTCAGCATTTCGTCGCTGACCTTGTTTGACACTTCCGCCCACAGCTTTGCCTTGAGCGTATTGGGGATCTTGTTGTCCTTGGCCAGTTTGGCAAAGCGGTCGGGCAGGATCTTGCCCTGCAGCATATCCTTGTTCTTGTACGCCCATTTCTTCTGGAACCCGCCCAGGTTCTTGACCAGCCCGCCCAGCAGCGCCGAATAGAGCACGCTTTGCACTGCGTCATTGAAATCCTTCTCGGTCGGGGCCTTGCCGGATTTAGCGATCTTGCCGACCACTTTGATGGCCTCGCCGATTGCCGACTTGATCACTTCCTGGCCCGAGCCGGCGATGTAGTTGGCGATGAATTTCTCCAGCTCCTTTGTCGCCATAAATGGAACCTTCGAGGCGAGCCTCGGCGCCACCGCCTTGGCCATGTCATCGCAGAACCCCAGCGGGATCTTGCTGCCGATGCCAGCCGTCAGCCCGCCAATGGTGCCGTCGATGACAATCGACTGAACCGAGGTCCACACCGTCACCTTCTGGCCGCTGGCATGTTTGCCCAGCTCCTGGCTGGCGCTCTGCAGCACCCCGACGCCTGCGCCCGACACTACGGTTGCTGTGCCAACACTCATGCCTGCGCCTGTCACAAGCACTGGAGTTGCTAATGCGCCCACCACCGCAAAACATACCGCGGAGCTGACCATCAGCACCGTGCCGGTTGTCTGGGCCGATCCGGTGAATTCTTTCAAAAAGCGCAGCAGGTCGTCGCTGAAGGCGTTGATCGCCATCTCCGCCGCCGGCAGCGCCTCGTCGATCTGCTTCAGATCCTTCGACGAAATCGCCCGTTCCAGTTTGCCCGCTGCGCTGATCGAGCGGGTCGCCAGCTTGTTGTCGGGCATCTTGACCGATCCCGCCTTGATGATGATCGCCTGCGCCACTGCGTTCAGCACCCCGTCCTTGATCATCGCGGTGTCGAGATAGCTCTGATAGGTTTCCAGGCAGGATTTCTGGTTCTTGATCAGCGACTTCATGTAGGGCGTCAGGTTCTTGATCACCTCCGCCTTCAGCTTGTCGTGTTCCTTCTGGGTGACGATGATCTTCTTGCCGCGGAAGGTAACTTCCAGCTTGGGCTCCTTCGCCGCTTTCGCCTCGGCTGCGATCACGGCCTTGAACTTGGGCAGCAACGCCGTGACCGTGCGTCCGCCCGGGTCGACCACTTGGTCGGGGCGTTTGAACCCGATCTTCTTCTGGTACGCCGCGATCGCCTTCAGCAGCCCGGCATCGACTTTCTTGGAGGTGCCCAGCGGCCCGATTTTGTTGGCTTCCAGCATCTTGCGTATAAGCAGGACATCGTCCGCCTTGTTCTTGACCGGCTTACCTTCACTTTCGCGGGGTGACTGGCCAACAGGAGCGGAAAGCTTGGGAACAGCCATTATAAACCTCAAAACAAAAATTACCTTTCCAGTACTCTGGCACGGCCAAGCCACAGGTCAAGATTTGCACACGCAAAAAGAACGCCCTGCCGGAGGCAGGGCGTTCAATCAGATTAAGCATGACGGTTGGGGGGTTATTCCAGCTCGATCAGTAGGTCTTTGGCGTCGATCTGGCCGCCTGCAGTGACGTGCACTGCCTTGACCACTGCATCGCGCTCGGCGTGGATACCGGTCTCCATCTTCATCGCTTCGATGGTCAGCAGCATGTCACCTTCATGCACCTGCTGGCCTGCCTGCACCGCGACCGAGGCCACGACACCCGGCATCGGCGCGCCGACGTGGTTCGGGTTGCCGGCTTCCGCTTTGGGATTGGCTTGGGTCGAGGCCTTGACCAGACGGTTCGGCACGCGGATCACGCGGGGCTGGCCGTTCAGTTCGAAGAAGACCTTCACTTCGCCCTTCTCGTCGGTCTCGCCAACCGCCTGCAGACGGATTTCCAGGGTCTTGCCCGGATCGATCTCAGCGGTGATCTCGTCGCCCGGCTCCATGCCGTAGAAGAAGGTCTTGGTCGGCAGCGCGCGCACCGGACCGTACTGGCGGTGGCGGCCCATGTAGTCCAGGAACACCTTCGGATACATCAGATAGCCGTTCAGATCCTCGTCATCGACGGCAAAGCCTTCCAGTTCTTTCGACAGCTCTGCACGCACCGCTTCCAGGTCGACCGGCTCCAGGTGGGCGCCGGGGCGCTCAACATTCGGGGCTTCGCCTTTCAGCACTTTCGACACAATTGCTTCCGGGAAACCGCCCGGAGGCTGGCCCAGGTTGCCGCGCATCATGTCCACGACCGAGTCGGGGAAGGCCACATCCGTTTCCGGGCTTTCCACCTCGTCACGGGTCAGGCCCTGGGACACCATCATCAGCGCCATGTCGCCAACAACCTTGGAGGACGGTGTCACCTTCACGATGTCGCCGAACATCTGGTTCACGTCGGCATAGGTCTGTGCCACGTCGGCCCATTTCTCTTCCAGCCCCAAGGAGCGCGCCTGCGCTTTCAGGTTGGTGAACTGGCCGCCCGGCATCTCGTGCAGGTAAACCTCCGAGGCCGGGGCCTGCAGGCCGCTTTCAAAGGCCGCGTACTGCGCCCGCACCTGTTCCCAGTAGCCCGAGATTTCGCGCACCTTGGCAATGTCGATGCCGGTGTCGCGGTCGGTGTTGCGCAGGCCTTCGACAATCGAACCCAGGCAAGGCTGCGAGGTGCCGCCGGAGAAGGCGTCCATGGCTGCATCCACTGCATCGACACCCGCATCCGCGGCCGCCAGGATGGTGGCGCCGGCGATGCCGGAGGTGTCATGGGTGTGGAAGTGAACCGGCAGGCCGACCTCTTCCTTCAGCGCCTTGATCAGCACCCGTGCAGACGCCGGCTTCAGCAGGCCCGCCATGTCTTTCAGACCCAGGATATGGGCGCCCGCGGCCTCCATCTCCTTGGCCATGCCGACATAGTACTTGAGGTCGTACTTGGAGCGGTCCGGATCCAGGATGTCGCCGGTGTAGCAGACGGTGCCTTCGCAGACCTTGCCGCTCTCGACCACTGCGTCCATGGCAACACGCATGTTCTCAACCCAGTTCAGACTGTCGAAGACGCGGAACACATCAACACCGGTCTCTGCCGCCTGGCGCACAAACTCTTGCACCACGTTGTCCGGATAGTTGGTGTAGCCGACGCCGTTGGAGGCGCGCAGCAGCATCTGGGTCATCAGGTTCGGCATCCGCTCGCGCAGATCGCGGAGGCGCTGCCATGGGCATTCCTGCAGGAAGCGGTAGGCTACGTCAAAGGTCGCGCCGCCCCAGCATTCGACCGAGAACAGCTGGCTGAGGTTCTGGGCATAGGCCGGTGCCACCTTGATCATGTCGATCGAGCGCATCCGGGTGGCTAGCAAGGACTGGTGGCCGTCGCGCATGGTGGTGTCCGTGAGCAGCAGCTGGCGCTGTGCTTTCATCCAGTCGGCAACGGCCTGCGCGCCTTTCTGCTCCAGCAGGTTGCGGGTGCCGTAGGGCAGGTTGCCCGGCTCGGCGTGCGGTGCGCGCGGCTCCTTCAGGTCGGCCGCAGGGGCGGCGCGGCCTTCGGTCTCCGGGTGGCCGTTCACGGTGATGTCGGCGATATAAGTCAGCACCTTGGTGCCGCGGTCGCGGCGCTTCTTGAACTGGAACAGGTCCGGGGTCTCGTCGATGAACTTTGTGGTGTATTCATTCGACAGGAAGGTCGGGTGCTTCAGCAGGTTCTCGACAAAGGCGATGTTGGTCGACACGCCGCGCACCCGGAATTCGCGCAGGGCGCGGTCCATGCGGGCAATTGCCTTTTCCGGGGTCGGCGCCCAGGCGGTGACCTTGGTCAGCAGCGAGTCATAATAGCGGGTGATCACCCCGCCTGCATATGCGGTGCCGCCGTCCAGGCGGATGCCCATGCCGGTGGCCGAGCGGTAGGCGGTGATGCGGCCATAGTCCGGAATGAAGTTGTTCAGCGGATCCTCGGTGGTCACACGGGTCTGCAGCGCGTGGCCGTTGAGGCGGATGTCCGCCTGGCTCGCCTTGCCGGTGGCTTCGGCAATCGGCTTGCCCTCGGCGATCAGGATCTGCGCCTGCACGATGTCGATGCCGGTGACCTCTTCGGTCACGGTGTGCTCCACCTGCACCCGCGGGTTCACTTCGATGAAGTAGAACTTGCCGTCGTTCATATCCATCAGGAATTCGACGGTGCCG
>JBFOLS010000266.1:0-12267 GCA_040830225.1 Leisingera sp. | reverse complement strand
TGGTTTCCAGAATTGCCGCCCGGGCCGGAACGCCGGTGCAAACAGGAGACCTGCTGCTGGAAATTGCCGCGCTGGATCCTGCGAACCCTGCCTGAGGCTGCCAAGCTCTTCTGCCTGTAGCAGGTGCAATGGAAATCCTTCACTTCCTTTAGTCCGATGACGGGCGAGAGGTCACCAATCCCGCCTGTTCTGCCTACCCGTCATGGGCCGCGGTACTGAAGGACTTCGTTTGGGTACTTGATGTCCTGGATTCTGAAATGAGTAAGACCTGCTTTGTCGAAGCCATTGCGAAGGTAAAAGGCAATGGCGCCGGAGTTTTCCGAGTTGGTTGCGAGCCACGGGTCATCCCAGCCGTTGGACCGGCAGGTCTGCAGTCCGGCCTTCAGCAACTGTTTGCCGGTTCCTTTTCCGTGGTGCCGTGGCTGTACATAGAGCGTGGAAATCTCGGTGCGAGAGTCCCCCTCACCTGGGGTGGGCCGGTTGTAGGACACCCGGATATAACCATCGATGCCGTCCCGGTTCCGGGACACCAGCAGGCGCTCAGCCGGATCTTCCAGGCCTTGTAAGAAATGCCGCGGCGTATAGCGGCCTAGCACGTAGTCGGCGAAAAAGCCGCTGACCCCTTGGCGCAGGTAGGTGTCCAGCCAAACCTCGATGGAGAGGGCCGCCAGGCTGGAGCAGTCATCAAAAGTTGCAGCTGTGATGGTGTTCGGGTGGGCGGAGCCGGTCATTGAGGCCTTTGGGGAAACGGGACTAAAAGATGCCATAGTTCACGCGAGCGGGAGTGCGGTCAAGAATACACCCTCGCCAAATTTGCTTCACTTGTTTATTAATATGGCAGTACTGACCGGGAGGCACCGATGAAC
Source organism: Leisingera sp. (assembly GCA_040830225.1). Classification (GTDB taxonomy): domain Bacteria; phylum Pseudomonadota; class Alphaproteobacteria; order Rhodobacterales; family Rhodobacteraceae; genus Leisingera. The sequence continues at coordinate 11,401 of JBFOLS010000266.1, read as the reverse complement.
ATCCTCTACATCATGTTCGACCAGCTGCGCTTCGATTATCTCAGCTGTGCCGGCCATCCGCATCTGCAAACGCCGCATATCGATGGGCTGGCAGCAAAGGGTGTGCGGTTTACCCGCGCCTATGTGCAGTCGCCCACATGCGGCTCGTCGCGGATGTCGAGCTATACCGGCCGTTATCCTTCCAGCCATGGGGTGCAGTTCAACAGCTATCCCTTGCGGGTGGGGGAGTGGACGATGGGGGATCACCTGCGCAAGGCGGGCATGGGCTGCCATCTGATCGGCAAGACCCATATGGTGGCGGATGCCGATGGCATGGAACGGCTGGGTCTGGCACCGGACAGCGTGATCGGGGTGCGCCAGTCAGAATGCGGGTTCGATCCCTGGGTGCGCGATGACGGGCTGTGGGCGGAGGGGCCGGACGGATTCTACGACAGCAAGCGCAGCCCCTATAATGAATACTTGAAAGGCAAAGGCTACCCGGGGGAAAACCCTTGGAACGACTTCGCCAATGCCGGGTTAGATGGCAATGATATCGCTTCCGGCTGGTTCATGGTCAATGCGGACAAGCCTGCGAACATTGCCGAAGAGGACAGTGAAACGCCCTGGCTGACCACGCAAGCAATGGCGTTCATCGAACAGGCCGAAGGGCCCTGGTGCGCGCATCTCAGCTACATCAAACCGCATTGGCCCTATATCGTGCCTGCGCCCTACCACGATATGTACGGACCAGAGCACGTGCTGCCGGTCGTGCGTTCGGAAGCGGAACGTGAAGAAGCGCATCCGGTGTTCAGTGGCATGATGAACAACCAGATCGGCAAGACCTTCAGCCGGGAAGAAGTGCGGGACAAGGTGATCCCGGCCTATATGGGGTTGATAAAACAGGCCGATGACCAGATGGGCCGCCTGTTTGCCTGGCTGGAAAAGACCGGCCGGATGCAGGACACGATGATCGTGGTGACCTCGGACCACGGCGACTATCTGGGCGATCATTGGCTGGGCGAGAAGAACCTGTTTCACGAACCCTCGATCAAGGTGCCGCTGATCATTTATGACCCGCGCGCTGAGGCAGACGCCGCCCGCGGCACCACCTGTGATGAGCTGGTTGAGGCGATCGACCTTTTACCAACTTTCCTAGAAGTTGCGGGGGGTGACCCCGTCCCGCATATCCTGGAAGGGCGTTCGCTGATGCCGTTTCTTCGTGGGGAAAGCCCGAAATGGCGGGATTATGCGGTTGCCGAGTTCGATTACTCCACCATGCCGCTTTGCGGGAAACTGGGGCTGGAGCCAAAGGACGCCCGGCTGTTCATGGTGACCGACAAGCGCTGGAAGTTCATGCACGCCGAAGGCGGGCTGGGGCCGATGCTGTTTGACATGGAAAACGACCCGGAGGAACTGGTGGATCTGGCCAAGGGCGGCGAACATCAGGATGTCATCGATCAGATGTATGACCGGCTGCTGGAATGGGGCCTCAGGATGTCGCAGCGGATCACTCTGTCGGATGCACAGATCAAAGCGCGCCGCGGCAAATCGGGCCGCAAGGGAATTCTGCTGGGCGTTTTTGAAGCGGATGAAGCAGCGCCGGAGCTGACGGCGGCGTACCGCGGGCGGGTGCCTCAGTAGCCGTCCTGCATATTCACCTTTGCAAAAATTCTCCGGGGGAGCCCGCAGGGCGGGGGCAGCGCCCCCAATCCGCGTTGCCAAGCTGCAAACGGCCTCATAAATTGGCCGGAAACACATCAAAGGCGGCGCAATGGCTGGGCAGACGGAACAGGTTCTGAACGCAATCCTTCAGGATATCGAATCCGGCCGCCTGGTGCCTGGCGCGCCGCTTGAAGAGAGTGAGCTGGTGGAGCGTCACGGGGTGTCGCGAACGCCTGTCCGGGAGGCCTTCATCCAGTTGGAGGCGATCGGTTTGATCAAGCGGCTGCCGCGCAAAGGAGCAGTGCTGTTCAAGCCCACGCTGGAGGAATTTCTCGCGATCCTGGAGGTGCATGCCAACCTGGAAGGGCAGGCTGCCAGGCTGGCGGCGCGGCGGTTATCTCCGGAACTGGCAAAGGAGCTGGAAGCCTCCGTCGCGGCCTGTGAGCAGCACGCCGCTCAGAAGGGCGACGGGGACCCCGCGGGGTACTACCAGCTGAATCTGCGGTTTCACGCCTGTGTTGCCGAGGGCTCCGGCAACCCGTTCCTGGTCGAGATGATCAAGACCAACGCACGCAAACTGATGGCCTATTACCGGGCGCGTTACCGTTATCCCGGGTCAATTGCCAAGTCGGCGCGGGAACACCGCGAGATTGCTCATCTGATCTTTGCCCATGACCGGGACGGGGCGGAGGCTGCAATGATTGCGCATGTGCAATTCGATCAAGTCACGGTCATGGATCTGCTGGCAGCGCTGGGGTGAAGATGGATACTGCGGAGCCTGACGGCTCCGTGCCTACGGCAGGGGAATTTCTAACCAGAAAGAAGCGGCGGGATCAGGGCTTTCCGGCCTGTTCGAAGAAGCTGGCGAGGCATTCCGCAAAGTTCTGCTGATCTGATCGGTCCGACAAACTCTCCAGTGCGCGGGGGTATGTTTCAGGGCCGAGCGTGCCTTGCATTTCTTCGGTCAGCGCGGTGATGAACCCGTGCGACATCTCTGGGTGGTGCTGGGTGGTAAAGATGTGTTTGCCCAGGGTGTAGCCTGAATTCATGCTGTTGCTCTCTGCAAGCGGGACTGCTTCCGGCGGCAGGGTGCTGACGCATTCGCAGTGCGAGCCGTAGAGTTTGAACTCTTCCGGCAGCGCTGCGGCCCATTCCGGCCGGGCCAGCAGGCGGTTGCGGGTAAGCCCGTGCACCCAGCCGCCCGGGTTGTGGTCGAGACTGCCGCCCAGGGCCAGCGCGGTAACCTGGTGGCCGAAGCAGGCGCCGAACAGCGGAAACCGGCGGGCGTGGGCGGTGCGGATCAATTCCATCAGCTGCGTGATCCAGGGTGCGCCGGAGCGGACCGAGGCCGGGCTGCCGGTGATCATTGCGCCATCGAACCCGAATAGATCTGCGGGAAACACGCCGTCCTTCACGGAAAAGACGGAGGTGCGCCAACTAGGCCGCGCCATTAGAATCAGGTCGGTGAACTTCTCACCGTCTTTGGGGTGCCTTTGGGCGAATTCGCTTTCGTCTGTATTGGTCAGGAGGATGGCCAAGTGCATGAGAACGCTCATAAGATTTTCATTTACATATTTATGGTGTCTATTAATATACATTAAACAAGCAAGTTAGGGAAGCCCGCAATGACAGTTTGGACCCCCGCCGATGACGGCCACGCAGATCTGAGCAGCCACGACGCCTTTGCAAAAGGTGCGCCGCACAACACCTTTGCGCGGCTGCGGCGCGAGGATCCGCTGCACTGGACCGAATACGAGGGGGGCAAGAACTTCTGGTCGGTGACCCGCTATGAAGACATCACGGTGATGAACAAGAACACCGAGGTGTTCTCTTCTGCCCGCGGGATCCGGATGGAGGATCAGTCCTACGAGGAATACCTGGCGCGGCGCACCTTTCAGGAGACCGATCCGCCGGAGCATTCCAAGGTGCGGATGAAATTGCTGAAGGCATTCTCGAAAACCACTATGGCGCAGTATGAGCAGGACATTCGCGACCTCTGCGCAGAGATCCTGGATCAGGCGCTGGCCAAGGGCGAGTTCGACGCCACCAAGGAGATTGCGCGCCAGCTGCCGATGCGGATGCTGGGCCGGGTTGTGGGTCTCCCGGAAGAGGACCTGCCTTGGCTGGTCGAGAAGGGCGACGCGCTGATTGCCAACACCGACCCGGATTTCACCTCGCATGTGCTCGACAAGATGCAGACGGATGAGTTCCGGATGATGCCGTTCAACTCGCCCGCAGGGGCGGAGCTGTACATCTACGCCAAGGAGCTGATGGAGGAGAAGGCACGCAAAGGGGATACGTCAGGAGTGCTGAACCTGATCTTGGAGCCGGCCAAGGACGGTTCAGTCATTACTGAGACCGAGTTCCGCAACTTCTTCTGCCTGCTGGTGGCAGCAGGCAATGACACCACGCGGTATTCGATTGCAGCGGGCATTCAGGCGATGTGCCATCAGCCGGAACTGCTGGCGCAGATGCAGGAAGGCGGGGAGGTCTGGGAGACCGCGGCGGATGAGATCATCCGCTGGGCAACGCCGGCGCTCTACTTCCGCCGCACCGCGACCCGTGATGTTGAGATGCATGGCAAGACCATCCGCGAAGGCGACAAGGTGCTGTACTGGTTCTCATCTGCCAACCGCGATGAGGGCTATTTCGAGGATCCATTTCACGTGAATCTGCACCGCAGCCCGAACCGCCATCTGTCGTTCGGCCAGTTCGGCCCGCATGTCTGCCTTGGTATGTGGCTGGCGCGGTTGGAGGTCACGGTTCTGTTCCAGGAACTGGCCAAACGCATCAAGCACATCGAGGCGGCTGGGCCGCATAAATTCCTGCGCTCGAATTTTGTCGGCGGCATCAAGGAGCTGCCGGTGCGGGTGGAGGCGGCCTAGAGATTTCTCCTGCAAAGGAAAGACTCCGCAATAACCGCTAAATATGTTAAGTAATAAGGCACGGGAAAACGATGCCGATGACTGTCCAAAAAGGAAGGACCCAGAGCCATGAAGACCCGCCTGCGCGCGATGTTCTGCGACCACCTCAGCATCATGCGGGGGAAATATCTGCCAAACTCCAAGATAGGTGACGATAGCACGCGCTTCTGCCGCTCGGTCTTTGGCACCCATTACGACCGGGACTTGCTGGACGCGCCGGGCTCGATGGTGAAACAGGGCCTGCCGGATATGGAACTGAAATGGCTGCATGATGACATCCGGGACAGCTGGCACGCCTCCACTCAGGTGGTGCTGGGCGATCTTTTTGATGACGAAGGCCAGCCATTGCCGCTCTGCCCGCGCGGCACACTGAAACGGGCAGTGGCAGACTGGCAGAAACACGGGCTGACGCCGAAGGTGGGGATCGAGCTGGAGGCCTTTGCCCTGCAAGCGGACGACCGCGGGCGGCTGATGCCGTATGATGCGCCGGGCGGTGTCGTGTATGGCACCGGGCCGTTTGCCGACCCGCTGCGGTTCAATGACCGGATCTGGGCTATGGCGGATGACATGGGCTTCTCGCTCGACATGATCACCGCTGAATTCGATAGCCCGCAGTTCGAATACACGCTGACCTTTGATGACGCGGTGAAGGCGGTGGATGACATCGTTCTGTTCCGCCTGATGGCGCGGGAAGTGGCGCTGGAATACGGCATTGTCCTCACCTTTATGCCGAAGCCGGTGGCCGAAGCGGGCGGCTCGGGCATGCATATCAACTTCTCCTTTGCGGATGAGGCGGGCGGCAACGCGCTGTCCTCAGGCCCGCGGGGCGGGCCGGAGCATATGAACGATCTGGCGCGCGGCTGCCTGGCGGGGCTGCTGCATCACCACAAGGGGCTGGCAGGGCTGATTGCGCCGACCGCAAACAGCTACATGCGGCTGCAGCCGGGATCGCTGTCGGGCTACTGGCAGAACTGGGGCGGCGACCATCGCAATGTGACCACGCGGATCAGCTCGGAAGGCGGTGCCAAGGCTCGGCTGGAACACCGGATGGCGGACGCATCCTCCAACCCTTACACGACAGTTGCAGCTGTCTTGCAGGCGGCACGGCTGGGTGTAGAGAACGGTCATCAGCTGCCGCCAATGGAGACCGGCGACGGCTTTGACCGCACCGATGCCCGCGAGGGCACAGCGGTGGACTTGAAGGGCGCAGTTGCCGATCTGGAGAAGGACACCGTGCTGGCCGGGGCCGTCGGGCCTGAGCTGGTCGCGAACCACGTCTTCATGAAGCGCAAGGAAGTGCGCAAGACCCGCGATCTGGAAGGCGACGGCATGCGCGACTTCTACGTGCATTTTATCTGATCACCCTCAGGAGAAAACCGATGCAAGTAACCTGGAAACTGCCGGGCGGCGAGGCCGTCACGGCAACGGTGGACTATGGCCAGAGCTTAATGGAAGCGGCTCTGGAAAATGATGTGCCGGGCGTGGTGGGGGAGTGCGGCGGCAGCCTCGCCTGCGCGACCTGCCACGTTTTTGTGGATCCGGAATGGGCCGCAAAATGCGGCGAGGTTGGCGAGTTCGAAGACGCGATGCTGGATCTGGCAGAAGAACGGCGGGAGACCAGCCGCCTCAGTTGCCAGATCGAGGCGCACCCGGATCTGGACGGGCTGGTGCTGCAGGTGCCGGACGCTTGAGCGCTCGAAGTGATGAAACCTATCAGGAGCCCTGAAATGAACTCTCCATTGACGCGCATCGCCTTTGGCGCCGGTGCCGCCTACTTCTGCTGCATGGCTGCAGCACATTTCTGGGGGCTGAAGCTGCCGCTTCTGTTCGTCTACTACGACACCCCGTTCTATGCCTATCAGGACAAGATCATCAGTTTTGCGGTTCTGGCCTATGTGGCGCTTTTCTATCAGGCTGCCCGCAGCCGCGAGGCGGTGCCAGCAGCGCTTACGGTTTTTGCTGTGACCTTGGCTGGATTGTCTGCGGTCAATGTTTCGGAGGCGCTGGCAGATGTTCTCGCCCCAGGGCAGAGCACCATTCCCTATTGGAGCCAAGTGGGCCTGTTTGCGGTCTATTGGGTTGTGCTTGCCGTTCTCTGGCGGCGGGATGCACAGCCGGTTAGCGGCTAAAACAGGCGGAAAGGCTGCCGCGCCGCTTTGACGGAGCGGCTGAAGGAGGCTAAAGGAATGGGCCCGAAGTGAACGCTTCGGGCCCATTTTCTATCTGGTGTTGCCCGGGCTTCCGGGCCCGGGTGTGGTTTCGTCTGGCGCGGGTGTCAGCTTACCGCAGCAAAGCCGGTATCCAGGGAGGAGAGGATGGTTGCCGCCTCTGCCTCGCTCAGCACCAGCGGCGGGGACAGGATGATATTGGGACCGGAAACCCGCACCATGGCGCCAGCCTCGTAGGCAGCCTCTTGCAGCTCGCCGATGGTCTTCTTGTCGACCGGAGCCTTGGTGGCGCGGTCAGCAACCAGTTCCAACGCGCACATGAGGCCGTGGCCGCCGCGCACGTCGCCGATCAGCTCGTACTTCTGCTGCAGCTCCAGCAGGCCTTGGTGGAGCTGAGCACCGCGGGCAGCAGCGTTTTTCGGCACGTTCAGCTTCAGCGTCTCCTCCAGGCAAGCCAGAGCCGCGGCCGCCCCGACCGGGTGGCCGGAGTAGGTGTATCCATGCCCGATAGCCGCCTTGCCGGTGGTATCCTTCTCGAAGGTTTCAGTCATGTGATCTGCGATCATCACCGCACCGAACGGGAAGTAGCCGTTGGTGATCGCCTTGGCGGTGGCCATCATGTCGGGCTGCACGCCCCAATGGCGCGATCCGGTCCAGGAGCCGGTGCGGCCAAAGGCGGTGATTACTTCGTCGGCAATCAACAGGATACCGTTCTTGGAGCAGATCTCGCGCACGCCGGGCATGAAGCTTTTGTGCGGCGGGATCACTCCGCCGGCGCCCAGGATCGGTTCCATAATGAAGGCGGCAATGGTGCCTGCGCCCTGGAAGGCGATCTCGTCCTCCAGCGCCTGCAGGCAGAGCTGGGCAAGGCGCTCGGGGTCAGTCTCGTTGAACGGGTTGCGGTAGGTGTAGGGGGCCGGGAGCTGGAAGCAGCCGGGCAAGAGCGGCTCGTACTGGGTGCGGAAGTTGGCGTTGCCGTTTACCGAGGCGCCGCCCATGTGGGTGCCGTGGTAGCCCTTCTTCAGGCTCAGGAACTTGGTGCGGCCTTCCTCGCCGCGGATCTTGTGGTATTGGCGCGCGAGCCGCAGCGCGCTTTCAACCGAGTCGGACCCGCCGGAGGTGAAGAAAGCGCGGGTCAGCCCGTCGGGCGCGAAGAACTTGCGCAACTCCTCGGCCAGCTGAATCACCTGGTCATTGGTGGTGCCGCGGAAGGTGGAGTAGTAGGGCAGAACATCCAGCTGAGCCGCGATGGCATCCTCCACCGGCTGACAGGAAAAGCCGAGGTTCACGTTCCAAAGCCCGCCGACCGCATCGACCACTTCGTGCCCGTCGATATCGGTGATCTTTACGCCCTGGGCGGATGTGATGATCGCAGGCGGGTTGGCCAGGCAGTCGCCGGGATGGGCCATCGGATGCCAGAGGGACTTGGCGTTGTGCTCTTTCAGAAAGTTGGAGTCTTTCATGGGGTCAGCTCCTGGATGCGGCCCGCAACCGGGGCCGGGGAGGGGAAGTCAGGCGGCGTTTTCCTGCGGGTAGTCCGCAGGGGGCGAGCCGCCGATGCGATGGGTAAGTGTGGCGCCGGCACGCAGCAGGGCCTGTTGGATGAAAATCTTCAGCTCTTCGGTCATCCGTGAGGACGGGGCGGCAACCGCGAGGGCGCCGATCACCTGCCGGTCCGATCCGAATACGGGTACCGCGTGGGAGTAGACTTCTTCCTCGAAGCCGCTGTCGGAATAGGCGATCCCGGTGCTTCGGATCTCTTCCAGCTGTGCGCGCAGATGTGCGGGGTCGGTGATGGTGGCTGATGTGTGGGCCTGCAGTGAAGCTGCCAGAACCGTTTCGGCAAAGCCGGGGTCTGTATAGGCCAGCACTGCGAGGCCGGAAGCTGTTGCGTGAAGGGCAAGAACTTCGGCGTCCTCCATCATCACCTTGGTGGCGTGGCGGGGGGAATACGCGTGCGAGAGCGAATTCAGCTGGGTTTCCTGCAGTAGCGACAGGTGTGTGGTTTCGCCGGTTTCATCGCTCAGGTCCCTCAGCACCCGCCGCGACACCGAGAGAATCGGAACCGCGGCCTCGCGCAGTGCAGCCAGCCGCAATACCTGCGGGCCCAGGCGGTACATGCGGTCGCCGTCGGTCTGTTCGACAAAACCTGATTCCTGCAGTTCGCTCATCAGCCGGTAAACGGTCGCCTTGTTCATGCCGGACAGGCGAGTCAGGTCACTGAGCCCGATTCCAGTCCGGCCGTGGTTGAAATATGTCAGTAATGACAAGGCTTTGGATACCGTCCCCATGCGCTTGCCCATGCTCCCTGTTTGATCCCTTCAGGCTGCCGGTTCCGAAAAAGGCGCACCCGTGATGCAATTTTCTTGACAGATAACCGGATAGCCTGTCAATCTAAATTCAAACCAATGGTTCGAATAATGAACCAATCCGAAAAACTGGGAGGAAAGCCATGAAACTCAAAACCCTCATGAAAGGTGCAGCCGCAGCAGCGGCACTGGGGCTGAGCGCGGTTGCGGCGCAGGCCGAATATCCGGAGAAGCCGGTGAACTTTATCGTGCCGTGGCCGCCGGGTGATCTGGAGGACGTGCTGACGCGGATGATCGCCGAGGACTTCCAGAGCGAATACGGCGTCGCGGCGGCGGTGGTGAACAAGCCGGGCGGCGGCGGCGGGCCGTTCCCCGGCGCGATTGAGGTCGCCAACGCTCCGGCGGACGGTTACACCATCGGCTCCTTTGTTATCGGTGTGCCGGTTATGGGCCACCAGATCGACATTCCGCCGCTGACCCCGGCCAAGTTCGACCCGCTGGGGATCTTCCTGACCTACCCGTTCGTGATCGCCGCCTCCGGCGATGCGCCCTACAGCTCGATGGAAGAGCTGGCAGCCTATGCCAAGGAAAACGACGTGGCGCTGGGCCACTTCGGTGATGTGCTGACCCCGACCCAGGTGACCAAGGCTTATGCAAAGAATGCCGGTTTCGATTGGGGCTCGGACGCCGCCTTTGACGCGCTGGACTGCAATACGCTGGCTTCGGGCGACGCCGATGTGATCAACACCACGCTGCAGCTGGTGCTGCCCTGCCTGGATCAAGTCAAGGTGCTGGCTTCGATCACTGACGAGCGTATCCCGCTGGCGCCTGATGCGCCGACCATCGGTGAGTTGGACGACAGCCTGAACATCGCCTTGTGGAACGGGTTGTTCGTCACCAAAGACACCCCGCAGGATGTGCGCGACAAGATCATTGCGGTGGCTGAAAAGACCGTGATGAGCGAACGCGCCCAGAATGTCGCCAAGGAAACCGGCGCGCTGGTGTACTGGCAGAGTGCGGATGACAGCGCTGCCCGTGTCTCGAACGACATCGACACCATGGCCCGCATCGGCGGCCTGCTGGAAGAGTAATCCTCCCCCCTGCACTGGGGCCGTGACCGGCCCTGGTGCCCTTTCACTCGCGCGGACAAAGAACTTCTCAGATGCCTTCGGAACGTGAACGCCGCTTTGTCGGGCCGCGGCGCGGCCAGCTGGTCTTTGCTCTGATCATGGTGGGTGCAGCGCTGCTGCTTCTGGCCCTGATTGGAGAGCAGACCACTTGGGTCAAGAAGACCAAGCTGTTTGCCCAGCCCCGGTTCTGGCCCGCCATCGCCATCGGCGGCATGGTGCTGATGGGCGGCCTGCATTTGTACAAACTGCCCTGGCGCCGGGTCAGCCGCTATGACTTCTGGGAGGTCAAACGGTGGGGGCAGGTGTTCGAATTCGCCGCCTGGTTCATGGGCTATGTCCTTCTGGTGCCGATCATCGGCTACCTGCCCGTGACGATGGCATTTGTGCCGCTGCTGTGCCGGCGGATGGGCTACCGCAGCCGCTTTATGCTGTTGATGAGCGTTGTCTTCGCGGTCGCGGTGGTCGTGCTGTTCAAGGGCTTCCTGTCGGTCAAGATCCCGGGCGCGCTGATCTATGAGTATCTGCCCGGCTCCTTGCGCACTTTCTTCATCCTCTATCTCTGAGCGCCTCCCATGGACCTTATCTTTTCCGCGATAGACATCCTGATGCGCTGGGACGTGGCGCTGGCGCTGCTGGCAGGCTCGGTCGGCGGCGTGCTGATTGGCGCTATTCCCGGCGTGGGACCTGCCGTCGCCATTGCGATCCTGCTGCCCGCGACCTTCTCGATGGATCCGATCGTCGGCCTGACCGTGCTCTTGGGGATCTACGGGTCTTCCATGTACGGCGGCTCGATCCCGGCGATCCTGATCAATACGCCCGGCACTGCTGTCAATGCGCTGACGACCTATGATGGCTACCCGATGACTGCGCGGGGGGAGCCGCGCCGAGCGCTGAGCCTTGCTTACTCTGCCAGCTTTTTCGGCGGTATCTTTTCGGTTATCTGCTTGATCCTTTTTGCCCCGGTGCTGGCCAAGATCGCTCCGATGTTCGGCTCACGCGAGATTTTCCTGGCGGCGCTGCTGGGCCTGATCCTGGTGGTTGTCGCCCACCGCGGCCAGGCATTGATTGCAGGATCCTTGGCCTGCTTCGGGATATTCCTGCAGACAATTGGACTTGAGCCGGTCAAGTACACCCAGCGCTACACCTTCGGGCAGGACTTCCTGGGCGGCGGCATCAACCTTATCGTGGTGGTGCTGGGCCTGTTTGCGATCTCGCAGGCTTTTGTACTG
>JBFOLS010000265.1:0-6482 GCA_040830225.1 Leisingera sp. | reverse complement strand
TACAGATCATTCTGAACCAGACCCCGTTCTATGGCGAAAGCGGTGGCCAGGTCGGCGACAGCGGTGTTCTGACCGTGGAGGGCGGCGCCGCGCGTGTCACCGACACCAAGAAGGTGGAGGGCCTGTTCCTGCATATCGCAGAAGTGACCGACGGCGAGATTGGCGTTGGCCTTGGTGCTGCGATGGAAGTCGATCACGAACGCCGCAGCCAGATCCGGGCGAACCACTCGGCAACTCACCTGCTGCACGAAGCTCTGCGAAATGCGCTGGGTAAACATGTGGCGCAGAAAGGCTCGTTGAATGCCGCCGACCGTCTGCGCTTTGACTTCAGCCACAACAAGGCGATGAGTGCCGACGAACTGACCAAGGTCGGTACAGAAGTGAATGATTTCATTCGCCAGAACACAGCGGTTTCTACCCGGATTATGACTCCGGATGATGCTCGCGAACTGGGGGCCCAGGCCTTGTTCGGCGAGAAATACGGTGAAGAAGTCCGGGTCGTTTCCATGGGCCGGGCGGCGACCGGCAAGGGCCACGATGGCGAGACCTATTCGATCGAACTCTGTGGCGGCACCCATGTTAAGCAGACCGGCGATATTGGTACCTTTGTGATCTTGGGCGACAGCGCGTCCTCCGCCGGTGTGCGCCGGATCGAGGCCCTGACCGGTGCTGCTGCGTTCGAACACCTGGAACGTGAGGCAGGCCGCATGGCCGAAATCGCAGCCGCACTGAAGGCGCAGCCTGCTGAGGTCATGGACCGCCTCAAGGCGATGATGGACGAACGCAAGGCGCTGCAGAACGAGATATCCAACCTTAAGCAGCAGGTTGCCATGGGCGGCGGTTCTGGCGGCGGTGCGGAAGCCAAGGAAGTGAACGGCAAGAAGTTCCTGGCCCAAGCGCTGAAGGGTGTGTCCGGCAAAGACCTGCGCGGCCTAATTGATGCGCATAAGCAGAACATTGGTTCCGGTGTCATCCTGTTGATTGCAGAGGACGACGGAAAAGTGGCTGTTGCTGCCGGTGTGACTGACGATCTGACTGGCGACATCTCGGCTGTGGATGTTCTGAAAGCCGCGGTACCTGCCGTGGGCGGCAAGGGCGGCGGCGGCCGTCCGGATATGGCCCAGGGCGGCGGCAAGGACTTCTCCGGCGCTGAGGAGGCGATCAAGGCTGCTGAGGCTGTGCTTGCGGGCTGACCATTTGGTCAAAAAACTCTTGGTCTTTCCGGCAAAAACTTTAGGCTGCCGGAAAGATCTAACCTTGGGAGGCTTCAATGCCCGCACTCTGGATTGCACATGTGACCGTTACCGACGCTGATGCCTATGGCAAATACGCCGAACTGGCTGGCCCGGCCATTGCCAAGCATGGCGGCACCTTCATTGCCCGCGGCGGGCGGTTTGTGCAACTGGAGGGTAAGGAGCGCCCGCGTAACGTGGTGGCGAAGTTTCCGAGCGTCGAAGCGGCTGTTGATTGCTACCACAGCCCCGAGTACCAGGAAGCTTTGAGCCATGCGCGCGGTGCATCTGAGCGCGAACTGATGGTGGTGGAAACTTCCGAGTAATGGTCACAGCGTTCGCGGAGATGCTGAAGCGCCATGCTGCCCCGGGCCGGGTGGCTTGGATTGGCGTACGTCCTGGCCGGCGCGAAGATGTACTGACACCTGAAGCGATTGATGTTACCTCAGCCGGTCTCGATGGAGATCACGCGAAAGAGGGCAAACGCGCCGTCACCTTGATTCAGGCGGAGCATTTTCCGGTGATTGCCACTTTAGCCGGGCTAGAGGCCGTAAGGCCGGAACAGCTTCGCCGGAATCTCATGGTTTCCGGAATCAATCTGGCCGCTTTACGAAAGGCCAAGTTACGGATTGGCTGCGCAGTCTTGCAGATTTCCGGCCCTTGTCCGCCCTGTTCGCGGATGGAGGAGGTGCTGGGCCACGGCGGTTATAACGCGATGCGTGGCCATGGCGGCTGGTATGCCGAAGTGCTGGAACCAGGCAGGGTGGCGTTGGGCGACAGCGCCTTGCACCTGACAAGTCCTGAATGAAAAAAACGGCGGCAGATTTCTCGCCGCCGTTTTTTTGTCTATCAGGCGTTCGCCTTGGACATTCGCTTACGCTCATGCGGGTCGAGGTAGCGCTTGCGCAGACGCACATTGTTCGGAGTCACCTCGACGAGCTCGTCGTCGTTGATGTAAGCAATCGCCTCTTCCAGCGACAGGGTCATCGGGGTGGTCAGGCGGACCGCGTCATCGGTGCCGGAAGCACGCACGTTGGTCAGCTTTTTGCCCTTCAGTGGGTTCACTTCCAGATCGTTGTCGCGGGAATGTTCGCCGATGATCATGCCGGTATAGATGTCGGCCTGGGCGCCGATCATCATTTTGCCGCGCTCTTCCAGGTTCCAAAGGGCATAGGCGACGGACTGGCCGTTTTCCATCGAGATCAGAACACCGGCGCGACGGCCCGGGATGGCGCCCTTGTGCGGTGCCCAGCCGTGGAACACGCGGTTCAGCACGCCCGTGCCGCGGGTGTCGGTCAGGAACTCGCCGTGATAACCTATCAGGCCGCGGGACGGCACATGTGCGATGATGCGGGTCTTGCCAGCACCGGCCTGTTTCATCTCGACCAACTCGCCCTTGCGGGCGCCGGTCAGCTTCTCAATCACCGCACCGGAGTATTCGTCATCCACGTCGATGGTGGCTTCTTCGATCGGCTCCATTTTCTTGCCGTCGTCTTCGCGCATGATTACTTGCGGGCGGGAGATCGACAGCTCGAACCCCTCGCGGCGCATGTTTTCGATCAGAACACCCATCTGCAGTTCGCCGCGGCCGGAAACCTCGAACGCCTCACCACCGGGGGTGTCGGCGATTTTGATGGCGACGTTGGATTCGGCTTCTTTCATCAGGCGGTCGCGGATGACGCGGGACTGAACCTTTTTGCCGTCACGGCCTGCCAGCGGGCTGTCGTTGATGCCGAAGGTCACGGTGATGGTCGGCGGATCGATTGGCTGGGCGTCCAGCGGCTCGTCCACGGCTAGCGCACAGATGGTGTCAGCCACGGTGGCCTTCGCCATGCCTGCGATGGAGACGATGTCGCCAGCCTGAGCTTCTTCGATGTCCTGCTGGGCCAGGCCGCGGAAGGCTTGGATCCGGGTCACACGGAACTGTTCGATTTTTTGGCCGATGCGGGTCAGCGCCTGCACAGTGGCGCCAACTTTCAGGGTGCCGGATTCGACACGGCCAGTTAGCAGGCGGCCTACAAACGGGTCACTGCCGAGAGTGGTGGCCAGCATCCGGAAGTCGTCGTTCTGACGCTTGATCTGTTTGGGCTCAGGCACGTGGTTAACGATCAGGTTGAACAGTGCGTGCAAGTCCTTACGAGGGCCATCCAGCTCGGCATCTGCCCAGCCGTTGCGGCCCGAGGCGTACATATGCGGGAAGTCCAGCTGGTCTTCGTTGGCGTCCAGAGAAGCAAACAGGTCAAAGCATTCGTCCAGCGCCCGGTCGGGTTCGGCGTCGGGTTTGTCGACCTTGTTCAGGACAACGATCGGACGCAGACCCAGGGCCAGCGCTTTGGAGGTCACGAATTTGGTCTGCGGCATCGGGCCTTCGGCAGCGTCCACAAGCAGCACCACACCGTCGACCATCGACAGGATCCGCTCAACTTCGCCGCCAAAGTCGGCGTGGCCGGGGGTGTCGACGATGTTGATCCGGGTGCCGTTCCACTCGACCGAGGTCGGCTTGGCAAAAATGGTGATGCCGCGCTCGCGCTCCAGATCGTTTGAGTCCATGGCGCGTTCTGCCACAGCCTGATTTTCGCGGAAGGCGCCGGATTGTTTCAGAAGCTCGTCAACCAGGGTGGTTTTGCCGTGGTCAACGTGAGCAATGATCGCAATGTTGCGCAAGTCCATGACGTTCGCCTTTGTAAGGAAGTTGGGCCGCGCATAGCCCGAACCCCGCACAAAGGCCAGAGGAAAACCGCCGTGAAGCCCCGCAAATGCGGATCAGTGGCCGGAGGACTTGGAAAATAGGTGGATTATGACAATCCCGGACATGATCAGCACCATGCCGATAACCGCGGGCAGATCGAGCTTTTGCCCAAAGACGAAGAAAGCAATCACCGCAATCAGCAGGATGCCAAGCCCGGACCAGATGGCGTACACAATGCCCACCGGCATGAATTTCAGCGTCAACCCCATCATGTAGAATGAGAATGCATAGGCGACCAGCACGATCAGTGACGGACCCAGTTTGCTGAACTGCTGGCTCGCCTGCAAGGCCGTGGTGCCAACAGTCTCCGCTGCCACCGCAATGATCAGGTAGAAGTAGTGAACCGGCATGTCTGCCTCCGTCATCCGTGCTGCGGAAATCCGCGGGCCTATTCTCCCCGCCTATCCGATCTTTTCGCTGCGGGGAAGTCCCGATGCGTCACCGGCTGACCGGATTCCGCAGACTGCAATGGATGAACAATCAACTGTGCGCGGGCACACTGGACTGTGAAAGGGGCTGATTTTAGGAATGCGTTCCATATTTTGATTGAATTCAGGGAGGCCTCACTGAGGCCCTGCTGCAGGAGAGGGACTGCCGATATGTGCCGATGGGCTGCTTACACCGGATCCGAAATTTTTCTGGAGGATATCATTTCGAAGCCGGAGCATTCGCTGATCGTGCAAAGCCAGCAGGCGGTCGAGGCCAAGACGGTGACAAACGGGGATGGCTTCGGCGTTGCCTGGTATGCGCACCGGGAGGAGCCTGGGCTTTACCGGGATGTCTATCCGGCCTGGTCCGACTGCAACTTGCGTGCCGTGGCCAATCAGGTGCAATCTGGACTGTTTCTGGCGCATGTGCGTGCCTCGACCGGCTCGGCCACCAGCCGTAACAACTGTCATCCCTTTGCGGCTGGACGGTGGAGCTTCATGCACAACGGTCAGGTGGGCGGCTTCGAGAACTTCCGCCGCCATGCCGACATGTGCATTCCGGACGAGCTTTATGAAAACCGCCGCGGTGCCACAGATAGTGAGGTTTTGTTTCTGCTCGCATTGTCCGAAGGGTTGGAAAAAGACCCCAAGGCGGCATTGGAGCGAGCAGTTGCCCGGATGGAAGTGCTTTCCCGGGCGCGCGGAACAACTCCGCATATGCGCTTGTCGGTCGCAATGTCCGATGGGGAGCGGCTGTATGCGGCCCGGTACTCCTCTGACCGGATCGCACCAACTGTCTACTACCGCTGGAGCGAGAGTTTGAACGGTTGGGCAGTGGTGTCCGAGCCGCTTGAGCAGAGCGGCCATGCCTGGAGCGAGCTGAAGCCTGGCGAATTCCTGTCCCTTTACAGAGGTCGAGCGGAAACTCATCCTTTTTGCCCTCAGTTGGCCTGAGAACGGGCGTTACAGGCGCCCGGTTTCGCGGAACCAGGGTTCGATCTTTGCGCGAACATAAGCCCAGACGTCCGGCGCCCCCCGGCTGACCTTGCCACCAACCCGGGCATCCAGTTGCGGCAAGCTGACGTTGTAATCCACCCAGCTGCCACCGCCGTTCAGAAGGTTCAACAGAACCGGCTGAACCCGGTCGATCGACTTGGCAAAGACAGCATCCGGACTTTCCGCCGCCTCGAACTCTTCCCAGATGGACAGCATCTGCCCGCCTTGCTCTAGGGGGATCATGCCGAACAGCCGCTCAGCAGCGGCCTCTTCCGCCTTGGCCAGCGCAACAAGAACCTCGGGATCAATCACCCCATGGATCGGAGCATCGCCTGCGTCGATTTCCACCAGGTCGTGCAGCAGCAGCATTTGCAGCACGCGGTCCACACTGACCGCTTCCGCACTGTGTTCTGTCAGCACCCAGGCATAAAGCATGATGTGCCAGCTGTGCTCGGCTGAATTTTCTTGCCGAGAGCCATCGCCCAGCTTGGAGGCACGGATTATTTGCTTGAGCTTGTCAGCTTCATTCAGAAAGGGCAGGCGGGTGGTCAGTGGGCTGCAATCGTAGCCGTTATCCTCACCCAGTAGCGCCAGCGCGTGGTGGTAGGCTTCCGGGAAAGACTGCTTCAGTGCCGCTGCGCGTCCGCCGTTTAGATTCTGACGGACCACGTCAATATGCCAGTCCAGGGGGGGGTCGCCGTAGAGTGTCTGAAAAATCGGCTGACAGTAATCCACCCGTTTTGCAAACTGCGCATCCGGAGTTACTGCCGCTTCAAACTCCTGCCAGAGCGCAAGGAAACCCTCCGCCTGATCCGCGGGCAGCAGGCCGAACAGGCGCTCGGCTGCGGCTTGTTCCGATTTAGCAACGGCAACCCAATCGACTTCATCCGTGATAGGGTGGTCGCCCGCATCAATCTCAACCAGATCATGCAGCAGGAGCATCCGAATGGCGCGGAAGACATCCACCTCGGGTCCGGCAAATGGGGCAAGTACCAAGGCATAAAGAGCAAGATGCCAGCTGTGCTCAGCTGAATTCTCACAGCGGCTGCAGTCCAGGGTCAAATTCTGTCGGTCAAT
>JBFOLS010000264.1:0-4845 GCA_040830225.1 Leisingera sp. | reverse complement strand
GCTGAAAAGCATCCTTGGCCTGATCCAGCCGGATTCGGGCGAGATCTATGTCGATGGCCGCCCGTCCGGCTCCGGCGACCGCGACAAGTTCCTGGCGCGCTTCGGCATGCTGTTCCAGGGCGGCGCGCTGTTTGACAGCCTGCCGGTCTGGCAGAACGTCGCCTTCCGCCTGCTGCGCGGCGCGCTGAAGCGGCCGGTGGATGAGGCCCGCGAGATCGCCATCGAGAAACTGCGCCGGGTGGGCTTGCGCGCCAAGGTGGCCGACCTCTACCCCTCGGAGCTGTCCGGCGGCATGCAGAAGCGCGTCGGCCTGGCCCGCGCCATTGCCGCCGAGCCCGAAATCATCTTTTTCGATGAACCGACCACCGGCCTCGACCCGATCATGTCGGGCGTCATCAACGACCTGATCCGCGAGATCGTGGTGGAGATGGGCGCCACCGCGATGACCATCACCCGCGACATGACTTCGGTCCGCGCCATTGCCGACAATGTGGCGATGCTGCACGGCGGGGTGATCCAGTGGACCGGCCCGGTGGCCGAGATGGACCACTCGGGCGATCCCTACATGGAGCAGTTCATCCACGGCCGCGCGGAGGGGCCGATCGAGGCGGTGAGATAGATCAGCCTCAGCCGGATACCTTTGAGTGCTGCGCCAACGCCTTTTGCGCCGCGCGGTCCACACCTTCCCTAATCTCCTCATCAGTGGGCTGTTCTGCTAAGCGCCACACAGCAGGCACAACAAGCGCCCAGGTGCCAGGTTCAAGTTGTAATACCAAACCTCTCAGCAGCGAATGCTTCCATGTAGTGTCAGCACCGTTGAGAATTTCGCTAAGAATTGGAGCAATGCTGCTTCCAAAGGACAAAAGCAGTTTCGCAACCGGTCCGGCAACGGGCCAGTTCTCATCCTGCGTCCACTCAAAAATCTCTGAAATTGTTTCATTGTCCGGCAGGGTGCCAAGGTTCAAGGCACGCTCAATAGCCTGCACATCAAACTTGTTTTGAGGGATAGGAAAGGAATGCGTCATGCAATCCCAGTATCAAGTTCCACCTGCAACTGAAACTCCCCGGCAATCAGCTGGAAGCCCTTCACCAATCCACCTTCGCTTAAACTTTCCCTCTGGAGGCATCAAACAAGAGGCCAGCGCTTGTCCGCGGGCGGAAGCGTAGCGCCCGCCGTTTTGCCGCAGGCAAACCTTCGGTTTGACGGGGGCGGACGGGCGCTGGCCGGGCCGCACGCGTCCCAGCCGGTGCAGGCCGCCGCCGTTTTCCCCCTTTCAATCACGGCTCAGAAGGCACAAGTCTTGGCGGACCCGCAGAAAACGAGCCGTCATGATCCTCCGCCTCCTCACCCTCTCGCTCCTGATCCTCTACCCCATTGCCTGGTTTGCGCCGCTGATGCGGGCGGGGCTGCTGCCGATCTTCGGGCTCAGCGAGATCTCGGTGATCACCGGCCTGCAAAGCCTTTGGGGCAGTGACGCGGCGCTGGCGCTGATTGTCACCTTCTTTGCGATCTTTGCGCCTTACCTCAAAACCATAGGCCTGGCGCTGGTGCAGTGGGATCTCTTGGATGCCAAAGTGCAGCCGGTGCTGCATGTGCTGGGCAAGCTGGCGATGGCAGATGTGTTCCTGATCGCGCTCTATATCACGCTGGCCAAGGGGATTGGCCTGGCCACGATTGAGGTCGCCTGGGGCCTTTACATGTTCACCGCTTGCATCGCGGCATCGCTGGTTCTCGGCATGCTGACCGAGCGTGCGCTTCGGCGGCCCCGGTAAAAGGGGGCTCTGCCCCCGGCCCTTCCGGGCCTCCCCCGGAGTGCTTCTGACCAGAAAGAAGCTGTTTCTTTCCGGTTTCAAATACCCCGGAGCCCGCGGCAGAGCCTCGCATCCGCCGGTAGAGCATGCGCAGCCCCTCTTGAACAAAAGGGAAACATCTGCCAGTGATCCGGCATGGCTAAAACATCTTTCTCCTGCTCCGCCTGCGGAGCCAGCTTTTCGAA
This sequence comes from Leisingera sp., assembly GCA_040830225.1. GTDB lineage: Bacteria > Pseudomonadota > Alphaproteobacteria > Rhodobacterales > Rhodobacteraceae > Leisingera. Next base: position 2,848 of record JBFOLS010000264.1, on the reverse strand, counting down.
ATGGTCGGGCCGCTGCGAGGGCTGCGGCGAGTGGAACACCATCAGTGAGGATCAGGGGCTGTCCTCCGGCCCTGCCAAGAAGTCCCTGGGCGTCAAACGCGGGCGCACCATCCCGCTGACCGATCTGTCGGCGCGGGAAACGCCGCCGCCGCGCAGCTGCTGCGGCGTGGGCGAGCTGGACCGGGTGCTGGGCGGCGGGCTGGTGCAGGCCTCGGCCATTCTGGTGGGCGGTGATCCCGGGATCGGCAAATCGACGCTGCTGCTGCAGGCGGCGGCGCGGTTTGCCCAGGCCGGCGTCAAAACCGTGTATGTGAGCGGCGAAGAGGCCTCTGCCCAGGTGCGGATGCGGGCGCAGCGGCTGGGGCTGGCGGATGCGCCGGTGCAGCTGGCGGCCGAGACCAACCTGCGCGACATCCTGACCACGCTGGAAGCCGAGAAGCCGCAGCTGGCAATCATCGACTCGATCCAGACCATGTGGGCCGATCATGTGGACAGCGCGCCTGGATCCGTTAGCCAGGTGCGGGCGGCGGCGCATGAGTTGACCACATTTGCCAAGCGGCACGGGATTTCGGTGATCATGGTCGGCCATGTCACCAAGGAGGGCCAGATCGCAGGCCCGCGGGTGGTCGAGCATATGGTGGATACGGTGCTCTATTTCGAAGGCGAGCGCGGCCATCAGTTCCGCATCCTGCGCGCGGTGAAGAACCGCTTTGGCCCGGCGGACGAGATTGGCGTGTTCGAGATGACCGGCGGAGGATTGAGCGAAGTGATCAACCCCTCCGCCCTGTTCCTCTCAGAACGCGGCGAGCCCTCGCCCGGGTCGGTGGTCTTTGCCGGCATCGAAGGCACCCGGCCGGTGCTGGTCGAGATGCAGGCGCTGATTGCCCCCTCGCCGCATTCTCAGCCGCGCCGGGCAGTGGTCGGCTGGGACAGCTCGCGCCTGGCGATGATCCTTGCGGTGCTGGAGGCGCGCTGCGGCATTCCATTTGCAGGGCTTGACGTCTATCTGAACGTGGCGGGCGGCATGAAAATCTCGGAACCTGCCGCCGACCTCGCGGTGGCCTCAGCCCTGCTGAGTGCGCGCGAAGACGTGGCCCTGCCCGCCGATACGGTGGTTTTCGGAGAAATTTCGCTATCCGGCGCCCTGCGCCCGGCGCCGCAGACCGAAAACCGGTTGAAAGAGGCGCAAAAACTTGGTTTCACGGCGGCGATTGCCCCTGGCGGCAGCAAAACCGTGTCCGTGAACGGCCTGAACTTGAGAAAGTCCAGCGATCTGGCGGGTTTTGTTGGCGAATTCTTCGGGGCCGGCTAAAGTCGCCAAAATTTGAAATCGCAGGCAACGGGCGAGGGACATGGAAGGTTTCACAATCATCGACGGGGTCGTGGCCCTGGTCATTGTCGTATCGGCGCTGCTCGCCTATTCGCGCGGTTTTGTCCGCGAAGCCATGGCCATCGCGGGGTGGATCGCTGCAGGCATCCTCGCCTTCATCTTTGCACCGCAGGTCGAGCCGCTGATGGCGGAGATTCCGGTGATCGGCGAGTTCATCGCCGACAGCTGCGAGATTTCCATCATCGCCGCTTTTGCCGCGGTGTTTGCGCTGGCGCTGATCGTTGTGTCCTTCTTCACACCGCTGTTTTCCACCCTCGTGCAGCGCTCGGCGCTCGGCGGGCTGGACCAGGGCGCGGGCTTCTTCTTCGGCGTGCTGCGCGGCATCCTTCTGGTGGCAATTGCCTTCTTCCTCTACAACGTCGTGATGACCGGGCAGAGCTTCACAATTGTTGACGAAAGCCGCTCGGCGGAGGTGTTCGAGCGCCTGATCGGCAAGATTGAAGAGCGCAATCCGGAGCAGGCCCTGGGCTGGATCAAGGACCAATATGACTCGCTGACCGGCGCCTGCGGCCAGTAATCCGAAAGGTTTACTGCCATAGGATGGACACACGGGCGCCCCTCGGGCGCCCGTTTCTCTTTTCTTTCAAAGAGTTCACATGATTATCCACAGGCTGCGCGCGCCAATCGTTAACGAAGCAAATTTGCATTAACACTTTGTTAACCAAAGAGAATCGCGATTCGGCCGCGTCAATGCCAAAGCGTCAAAACCGCGGAAAATCTTAATAAATCCTCACCCTCCGCAGGCAACTGGTTAACAATCCCCCCGAAAAAGCTGATTTTGTCCTGAAAAAAGCGCTTCATCCCGAAATGGGACGCAAGCCTGCCCCATTTTGGTCCCAATTCGGCGGCTTGATGGCTTCAACGGCAAAACGCCGGGCCAAAGAAGCTCAGAAGGGACAACACGATGCAGCTGGACCACACCACACACTTCGCCGACTTCCAGCCGGTTGACGTGCTGCTGCTGACCAACCCGCTGCCGCAGTCCCTGAAACCCGCCCCGGCGCCGAAACGCGCCCGCCTCCGCAGCGGCGGCTTCCTGCCCGATACCCTGGTTGAGACCGAAGAAGGCTTCAAACAGGCCCGCAACGTGAAGCCCGGCGACATGGTGTTCACCTTTGACGGCGGCGCCCAGGAAGTGAAATCGGTGAAGCACGCGGTGCCGCGCCTGACCACCCTGATGCATGTCCCCGCCGGTGCGCTCGGCAATGACACCGACCTGATGCTGCCCTCGGACCAGAAGGTGGTGCTGGAGATGGAGACAGCGGAACGCCTGTTCGGCCTGCCGGTTGTGGTCACCAAGCTGATCGCGCTGGCCGGCTACAAGGGCATCTCCGCCGCAGCGCCCGAGCGCCTGGGCCGCATCCATTTCGAATTTGAAGAAGAAGAGCTGGTCTGGGCGGAAAGCGGCATGCTGCTGCCCGCCGGTGACGCGGCAGAGGACTCTGCCTTCCACCAGCT
>JBFOLS010000263.1:0-5508 GCA_040830225.1 Leisingera sp. | reverse complement strand
CGACGCGGTCAGCTCATCCAGCGCCGCCGCCGTCTGCTCCAGCGTTGCCGCCTGGCTTTCGGTGCGGTGCGACAGGTCGTCCGAAGCCTGGCTGATCTCAGCCGCACCGTTGCGGATGCTGCCTGACGCCTCGATAACCTGGGCGATTGTTGAACTCAGGTTCCGCGAGGTCAGATTGAAGTCCTGGCGCAGCTCTTCATGATCTGCTGGAAAGGCACTGGTGATCTGATATGACAGATCGCCTTTGGACAGATGCGACAGACCGCCTCGCAGTGCCTCCACGACATGCTGTTGGTCGCGTTGTACTGCGGCACGCTCCTCTTCTGCCTCCCGCGCCTTCCTAAGATCCTTTTGCATGTTCACCAGTGTCTTGCCAATCTTGCCGATTTCATCGCTCCGGCGGGCCTCCTCGACCGGCATATCCAGATTTCCGGATGCAACTGCTTCCATGCTGTCGCAGATGTCGCCGATCGGCCGGGTGAACCTGCGGGCCACAAATACGATCACCGCCAGCAGAATGCTGCAGCCGATCGCCAGGCCAATCAGAATGCTGCGGGTCAGGCTGATCGAAGCCACCAGATTGCTGCTGATATTCTGCCGGACCTCGACGATGCCGCGCACATCGCCAAGCTGCCAATCGGTTTTGGGCGAAGCCGCGTGAGAATTGTGGCAGGCCACGCAGACTTCGGAAACCATCTGGTCAGCAGCTGCAACACGCAAGAAGGTTTCTCCGTCGCGGGTTTCGGTTCGCGAATACGATTGGTCCGGATTGGCGCTCAAGTATTCCCAGGCATCCTCCATGAAACTATCCATCTGGCGGCTGTCCCGGTTCGGGAAGGGAAAGGCGCTGTAAAGAGAAAAACTGGTCCGTTCTTCTGCCATCAAAGCGCTGAGATCATGGACAAATGTTGCGGGCAGCGGAACGACGCCGGTATCTTCTTTGTGGTCGATGCCGGGGCGCAGCGAGTCCGCGGCAACCACGTCCTTAACGATGAAGCGTGTATAGTAACCGCGAATTTTTTTGATCTGCTTGACCGTTTGCAGTGCCGCTTCCGACGCCGCGCTCACTGTGTTGCGCTCAATGGCAGGTGGTATGAAGACCCAGGCAGCGATCAGGCAAACCAGCATGAAAACAGGTACTGGGATCGCCAGTTTGAACAGAAGGGATTTGGTGTCGATACTCATTTTTCACTCCGCAACCAAGGTGAAGGGCCGCTCGCCAAGCACGGATTCCAAGGAGGTCTGGAATCCGGCAGCAGTCCGAAGCTGTGCTTACGATAGACATTCAAGCAAAAAACCCTGAAGGAAACGGTAACAGGTGCTTGCACTGGTCAGCCTGATCCGTTTGGGCCATTGCAAAGGGGCTGCCGGATCCTCAGAATTGGGGGTCAATTTGACGAAACACGTTGTCAAACAGCCCGGATGAGACGAAAGATCAGCCATGGATGAAAAAGACTATGATATTCTCCGGCTGATCCAGTCCAACGCGCAGCTGACCGCTGAGGCAATCAGCCATGAAGTCGGGCTGTCAGCACCCGCGGTTCAGAAGCGGCTGAAGAAATTGCGCGACACCGGGGTGATTGAGAAGGAAATCGCAATCCTGTCGCCAACGAAGCTGGGGCGGGAGATGACGGTGATCGTGCAGGTCGTGCTGGAGCGCGAAAGCCGCATGCATCTGGATGCCTTCAAGCGCAAGATGCGCCAGGCAAGGGAGGTGCAGCAGTGCTATTACACTACGGGCGAGGCCGATTTCATTCTTGTGGTGATCGTCAAGGACATCAAGGAATACGAAGCCTTTACCCAGGAATATTTCTTTGATGAATCCAATGTCAGCCGGTTTACGTCTTCGGTGGTGATGGACCGGGTGAAGGTTTCTCTGGATATTTTCTAGGACGCATCCGGCCGGGGGAGGAAGGCGCAGAGCCGTTCGACCGCAGTTGGAATGTCCTCCTCATGGGTGCAGCCGAACCCCAGCAGCAGCCCGTTCAGATCCTTCCGCTGCATGCAATAGTAAGATAGCGCATAGGCAGACAATCCGCCTGCTTCCAGCGTGTCCAGAACATCCATGTCCCGGATGCCTGCGGGCAAGTCGGCGATCACCCGCAGTCCGCTGGTGGTCTGCCGCAGCGACACAAGCGGACTGGAAACAGCTGCAAAGCTGTCGATCATTGCTTTTCTGCGGCGCGTATAGGCTGCGTGCATACGCCGGATGTGGGTGCTGAGATGGCCTTGTTCGATGAACTCGGCCAAAACCGCCTGCAGCCAAGTGTTCGGGCCGCGGTCGGTGATCGCGCTGAGAGCCATCAGCGGTTTGGCAAGCGCAGGAGGGGCGATGATGAAACCCAGCCGCAGGGATGGGAACAGAGCATTGTTGAAGCTGGAGACATAGAGGGTGCGCGCCTGGTGGTCGTCGCAATAGATCGCCGGATCCGGGCGGCCGCCGAACACGAACTCGTTGTCCAGATCGTCTTCGATCAGCCAGGCATCCTTGCGGGCGGCCCAATCCATCCACTCCAGCCGCTGCGCAATCGGCATCACCGCTCCCAAAGGGTACTGGCAGGAGGGTGTCAGATAGGCAAGCCGCGCACCTGAATACTGCGGGCCTTCCGGCGGCACCGAAACTCCGGTTTCGCCAACCGGGACCGGGACCACGGTCCCGCCCTGGGCCTGGAAACTCAGCCGGACCACCGGGCTGGAGGGGTCCTCCATCAGCACTTTTTCCCCCGGATCCACCAGCAAAGCCGCAATCAGGTTCAGCGACTGCTGGCTGCCATTGGTGACGATCACCTGGTCCGGGCTGCATCTCAGCCCGCGCCGGTTCAGCACGTAATCGGCGATTGCGGCGCGGAGGGGCGCGTAGCCGCCGGGTTGCCCGTAGGCCATCATTGCGCTGTCCAGGCGGTTCCGGATGCGGTTTTCTATCCGCCCCCAGATCTTGTGCGGGAACAGATCGATAGCCGGAATGTTGGCTATGAACGGCCGGACCTTGGGCGGGTCAAAATAGGACGGGTCCAGCCTTTCTGCCGCTGCCATGCCGCGCTTCGACAGTTTCGGCGGGGTGGCAGTTTTTTCCGGACTGCCGGAGCCGGTGTGCAGCCCGGGAAATTCCGGATTGACAAAGGTCCCCGCACCGGTCCGGCTTTGCAGATAGCCCTCGCTGGTCAGCTGCTCGAAAGCGGTAACCAATGTGCTGCGGGCGATGCCATGGTGCTCCTTCAGCCAGCGGGTCGAGGGCAGTTTCTGCCCTGGTTTGATATCGCCGCGCTGGATCATCTGGCGGAGCTGCTGCACCAGCTGCAGAAAAAGCGGCGTGCCGCCCGCGCGGTCCAGATGCAGAAACGGCAACGGCGCTGTATGCTTGGTTTGTTCCGGCACGGGCCAGCTCCAAAATGGTTTGCAACATTTTACCCAAATGGTCGTAGAAGATAAAACCATTATCTGCCACCACATCCTTGTCGGCCCGCGCTTGGGCACGCGAACAGAAAGAGGGCTGCCTCCGCCTGCTGAACGGGCAAGCGCAGCCGACAGGGGAAGAACATGTCTGACATCATCAACCACTATGTCCAGCAGGCGGCCAAGGGTTTCATGAACCGCCGTGAATTCATCGGCCGCTTGGGCGCGCTGGGTGTTGCCGCGGCCACAGCCAACAGCCTCCTGGCCTCGGCAGTGCGCGCCGAAGGCCCGAAGAAGGGCGGCCTGATCCGCGCGGGCCTGCAGGGCGGCGCCAGTACTGACAGCCTGGACCCGGCGCTCTCAGCCAGCTCGGTCACCGCCAATGTCCTCACCGCCTATGGTGATCTGCTGGTGGAAGTCAGCCCGCAGGGCGAGATCGTGCCGCGGCTGGCAGAGTCGGTTGAAGCCAGTGCCGATGCCAAGACCTGGACCTTCAAGATCCGCAAAGGGGTGGAATTCCACAACGGCAAGACGATGACGCCGGAAGACGTGCTGAAAACCATGCAGCGCCACTCCAACGACGACAGCCAGTCCGGCGCTTTGGGGATTATGCGCGGCATCCAGTCGATGAAGGCGGACGGCGACTACTTCAGCGTTACTCTGGACACGCCGAATGCGGACCTGCCTTATCTGATGGCCGACTACCATCTTGTGGTGCAGCCTGACGGCGGCATGGACGCGCCGGCGGCAGGAGTCGGCTGTGGCCCCTATATGGTTGAGGTCAACGAACCCGGTGCCCGCCATGCCTTCAAGAAGTTCGCCAATTACTGGGACGAAAGCCGCGGGCACGCTGATGAGGTCGAGATCCTGGTGCTGAACGACGATACCGCCCGCACCGCAGCGCTGCAAAGCGGGCAGGTTCACATAATCAACCGGGTGTCGCCGAAAATCGCCAATCTGCTGGGCCGCGCACCGGGCCTTCGGATCGAAACCATCTCGGGCCGCGGCCACTATGTCTTTGTCATGCACAACGATACTCCGCCGTTCGCCAGCAACGACCTTCGGATGGCACTGAAATTGGCGGTCGACCGCCAGGAAATGGTCGACAAAGTGCTGCGCGGCTTTGGCAGCACCGGCAACGACATGCCGATCAATGCGGCCTATCCGCTGTTTGCGGGTGACATTGAGCAGCGCGCCTACGACCCGGATCAGGCCCGCCATTACTACCAGAAGTCCGGTCACGATGGCCCGGTCGTTCTGAAAGTGTCTGACAACGCCTTCCCTGGTGCAGTGGACGCAGCCCAGCTGTTTCAGCAAAGCGCGGTCAAAGCGGGCATTCCGTTGCAGATCGAACGCGTTCCCAGCGACGGCTACTGGTCAGAAGTCTGGAACAAGGAGCCCTTCTGCGCTTCTTACTGGTCAGGCCGCCCAGTGCAGGACCAAATGTACTCCACCGCCTACAAATCCGACGCGGACTGGAACGATACCCGCTTCAAGCGCGAGGACTTTGACGCGCTGCTGCTGCAGGCCAAAGCCGAACTGGACCCGGTCAAGCGCACCGCACTCTACCGCGAGATGGGGGTCCTGGTGCGCGACGAAGGCGGCGCCATCATCCCGATGTTCAACGACTTCATCGACGCGGTCAGCGAGCAGATCGGCGGCTGGGAAGGCGATCCGGGCGGCGGCACCATGTTCGACGGCGCGCTGGTGAAAACCTGGCTGTTGTAAACTGATATCCCGAAGACTGCGGCGGGCGGCTCCAGGCTGTCCGCCGTTTTTTCTACCAGGGGACTTTCCATGAAGCTGGTCACCTACAACATCCGCTATGCGCTTGGCTTGGACGGAGTCTATGACTATGGCCGGATTGCCGATGCGGTGTGCGGCGCGGATGTCATCGCGCTGCAGGAAGTGGAACGCAACTGGCGCCGCAGCGGTATGGCGGATCAGCCCGCAAAGCTAGCCGATCTGCTACCGGATTATCACTGGGCGTTCTTCCCGGCCTTCGACATGGATGCCAGCAGCACGGGTGCGGATGGCTGCGTAGAAAACCGGCGCCGTCAGTTCGGGCCGATGCTGCTGTCGAAACACCGCATTCTCGAGGTGCGCCGGCACCTG
>JBFOLS010000262.1:0-2339 GCA_040830225.1 Leisingera sp. | reverse complement strand
GCTGGATTCGGTAGCTGAGAAGGGGATCTCGGAAACCTCGGTCAGCGAGATCATCCAGCGGGCCGGGCTGTCGCGGGGGATGATCCACCTGCATTTCGGCGGCAAGGACAATCTGGTTCAGGCCGCCGTTCAGCATTCCTCCGAAGACTACTACGGCGGGCTGGAGACACTGTTGCAGACGGCAGGCGACAGCGGCCAGGAGCGGATCGAGATGATCGTCCGCGGCGACCTCAGCGAAGAGGTTCTGAACCGGCGCAATGTCAGCATCTGGTATGCATTCCGCGGCGAGGCCCGCAACCGAGCGGCAGTTGCCGAGTTCTCGGACACGCGCGATGACCGGCTTCGGGGCATGATCCTGCAGGCCTTTACCCGTGTTGTGCGCGAAGCAGGCTGTGCGGACGGGGCGGCAGTCGCCCGCGACGCCACCCATGGCACGCTGGCGCTGCTGGAAGGAATGTGGACCGACTTTCTGCTGCACCCGGACCGGTTTGACCGTGAGGAAGCGATGCGGATCATCTTCCGGTTCCTGGCAGCAATGTTCCCGGCGCATTTCTCGCTGGCAGGCGCCATCCGCCCGGAAGCGGCGGAAGGGGCCGCTGCACGGCCCCTTTAGGCTCAGATACCCGATTTCATCTTGGTCCAGGCCCGGGTGCGCTGGCGCAGAGCTTTTGCGCCCAGGCTTTTGTCCGGGAACAGGCGGGCGAGAGTGGCTTCATCGGGATAGATGCCCGGATCGGACAGGACTTCCGGCAGCACATGTGCATCGGCAGCGGCATTTGCATTGGCGAAAAAGACTGTGTTGGACACGTCCGCAATCACCTCGGGCTGCAGCATGTAGTCGATAAAGGCATAGGCCTCGTCAACATTGGGCGCATCTTCCGGGATCGCCATCAGGTCGATCCACATCAGCGTGCCTTCCTTGGGAATGGCGTAGAGGATTTCAACGCCGTTATCCGCGTCCATCGCCCTGGCCTGAGCAATGCCCGCGTCACCGGAATACATCACCGCCAGGCAGACATTGCCTGCCGGCAGGTCGGTGGAGGGCTTCTGGTTGTTGAAATAGGTGATATTCTGCGCTGCCGCGGCCAGCAGTTCCTGCGCCTTGGCGATTTCTCCCTTATCCTCGGAATAGGGGTCGGCGCCAAGGTAGTTCAGGGTGACCGAGAGCATCTCGACCGGTGAGTCCAGCACCCCGATTCCGCAGCCTTTGAGTTTGGCGGCATAGTCCGGGTTGAACAGCAAGTCCCAGCTGTCGACCGGGACATCGCCCAGCCGTTCAGACACCAGAGCGGGGTTGTAGGCGATGCCGATGGTGCCCCAGGTGTAGGGCACGCCCAGCTCACGCCCGCCCGGCACCGCGTCGAGCGAAGCCAGGATCTCAGGGCGCAGATTGCCGTAGTTTTTGAGCCGCGAGACATCGATCGGGTGCAGAGCGCCTGCCTGCAGCTGGCGTTCTGCGTTCGAGGCGGCCGGGAAGACCACGTCATAGCCTGAACCGCCGGCCAGCATCTTGGTCTCCAGCACCTCGTTGCTGTCGAAGTAGTCGAGCGTGACCTTGGTGCCGGTGGCCTCTTCGAAGCCGGAGACCGAGGTTTCACCGAAGTAATCCGCCCAGTTGTAGATGGCGAGTTCTCCGGCAGAGGCCGGCGCCGCCAGCGCGGCACTCAGCATGGCTGCTGTAATGAGGCTGTTTCTGGACATGTTTTCCTCCCTGTTGGATTTGCCTTAGCGCTGGCTGGATTTGCCGGCGGCGTAGAGGCAGAGCAGATCGTTGGCGATGGTGGCGCCGGCGATGGCAGTGATTTCGGAGATGTCATAGGCCGGGGCGACCTCGACAACGTCCATGCCGACCACGTCGATGCCCGCCAGCCCGCGGATGATCTCCTGAGCCTGGTAGGGCGACAGGCCGCCGATCACCGGGGTGCCGGTGCCGGGAGCAGAGGCCGGCTCCAGCGCGTCGATGTCAAAGGTCACGTAGGTCTTGTGATCGCCGACAATGGAGCGGACTTTTTCCGCTACTGCTTCGGGGCCGGATTTATGCACCTCGATGGCGTCGATGATGTTCATGCCCATCGGATCGGGGTTGTGGGTGCGGATGCCGACTTGAACAGAACGAGAGGGGTCCACCAGCCCCTCGCGGATCGCGTGCCACAGCATGGTGCCGTGGTCGATGCGGCCTTCCTCATCTGCCCAGGTGTCGGAATGGGCGTCGAACTGGATCAGGCTGAGGGGCCCGTGTTTCTCCACATGCGCCTTCAGCAGCGGGTAGGTGATGAAATGGTCGCCGCCGATGGATAGCAGCGCAGTATCCGTTGCCAGCACGTCGCGGGCGGCCTGGG
>JBFOLS010000261.1:0-2656 GCA_040830225.1 Leisingera sp. | reverse complement strand
TTCGGTTCGCTCAACGGGCCGGCCGGGCTGCAGCTGGGGACCGGTTCGGACAGCCTGCCGAAACATCTGCCGCAGGTGGAATTCGAGCTGGGGGTGATTGCCGGGAGCGAGACGCTGAACCCGGTGTTTTCCAACCTCATTCCTGGGCCGGACGACGGCAAGGTGTCGGTCGAAAGCACCAAGGTGGCGGGCATGTCTGCGCATCTGACGCTGCCGGTCACTCATACCTACATGATGAACAACCCTAAGGTCATAGCCCAGGCACTGCATTTCCTTGAGGAAGGGCGGTTTGAGCCGTCCCTGACCTGGCTTGCTGCGGTGGAAGAGATTATCGGAGAGGCCTGCCAGCTGAACGGCGGCTGCGAGGGAGCGGGAAAATGACGTTGGAGCTGACGCTGCAATGCGGCGATGTGCTGCGTCCTGATGGGCTGGAGCGCGGGGGCGAGATTGCCCTCTCAGGCGGGCTGGTCGCGCAAGCGCCCGCGGGCCGGGCGGTGGACCTGTCCGGCTATCTGGTGCTGCCGGGAATTGTCGATCTTCATGGCGATGGGTTCGAGCGCCACCTGGCGCCGCGCCGCGGCGCGATGAAGCAGATGGGGGAGGGCATCGTTGCCGCTGAGGCCGAGCTCGCCGCCAATGGCATCACCACTGCGGTGCTGGCGCAGTTCTATTCCTGGGAAGGCGGCCTGCGCGGCCCGGAGTTTGCCGCCCAGGTGTTTGAGGGCATCCAGGCGGTGCGCTCAAACCTGGTTACCGATCTGCTGCCGCAGCTCAGGTTCGAGATCCATATGCTCGAGGACTACGAAGGCCTCGCGGCTAAGGCGGCGGCGTGGCAGGTGCCTTATGTGGTGTTCAATGACCACCTGCCGCATGACCGGCTGGCCGAGGGTAAGAAGCCGCCCAGGCTGACCGGCCAGGCGCTGAAAGCGGGGCGCAATCCCGAGGTGCACTGGCAGATGCTGAAGGACATGCATGCCCGCAGGGACGCGGTGCCCGCGGCGGCGGCGGCGGTCTGTGCCGAACTGGCCGTGCAAGGCGTGCGGCTCGGCAGCCATGACGACCGCACCGCCGAAGACCGCGCCATCTGGCGCGGACGCGGTGCCCGGATCTCCGAGTTTCCGGAGACCCTGGAAGCGGCAGAGGCGGCGCGGGCGGCGGGGGACCATATCATTCTCGGCTCGCCCAATGTCGTGCGCGGCGGCTCGCACAAGGGCAATGCCTCTGCGGTTGAGCTGATTGCCATGGGGCTCTGCGACGCGCTGGCCTCCGACTACCACTATCCCAGCCCGCGCCGCGCCGCACTGATGCTGGAGCGCTCCGGCCTGCTGGATCTGGCTGGCGCCTGGAAGCTGGTCTCGGACGGGCCAGCGCGGGTCTTGGGGCTGGAGGACCGCGGGCGGCTGGAGGCCGGCAAGCGGGCGGATATCGTGGTGCTGGACAAGGAAAGCCAGCGGGTTGCGGCGACGCTTTCTGGCGGCCGCGTAAGCTATATGGCCGGCGATGCGGCCGCCCGGTTCCTGGGCTAGGCTGCGCCGCGCATCAGGCCAAAGGGCCCTCTTTGCGGCGCGTGAAACCGGCGGGGCCGCTTTCACCTGACAGCTTGCTGCCTGGGGTGCGGCTGGCTAGGGTGGCCGGAAATTGATTTCGGATGTTTGCAGAGCGACGGAAATGCTTCGGAAATACGGCCGCACGTTTCACCTGCCGGGTTCTCCTGGTGCAACCAGCGACGACAAGATCATGCAGGACCTCTCGGCCTTGATGGCCGAACCTGACGTGGTGATCACCGAAAAGATGGATGGCGAGAACACCACCATACATGCTGGCGGCTGCCATCCGCGCAGTCCGGATGCACGTTATCACCCGTCGCGGGACTGGATTAAGGGGTTTGCGGCGGGGATTTCTCCGGCGCTGGCGGATGGAGAGCGGATTGTCGGCGAATATCTTTATGCCCGCCATGCCATAGCCTATGCGGCTCTGCCCTCATACTTCCTGGGATTTTCGTGGATTCTGGACGGGGTGATCCAGTCTTGGGATCAAACCCTTGAAAGGTTTGAGGAACTTGGCATCACCAGCGTGCCGGTTCTGTACCGCGGCAAGGTTTCGCCTCAGGTGATTGATCAGGCCATCGCCGGGCTGGACCTTGAAACTCAGGAGGGGTTTGTGATCCGCGCAGCCTGCGGCTTTGCCGAGGCGGAAATGAGCCGGCTGCTGGCGAAATACGTCCGTGCGGACCACGTGCAGACAGATGTGCATTGGATGAACGCGGAGATCATCAAAAACAGCCTCGCCTGAGGTCGCCTGCCGCTTCTTTCTGGATGTAAATACTCCCGGGGTTTGGGGCGGAGCCCCAAGTCCAGCCTGCGTCTGGGGGCGCCGCCCCCAGCCTTGGCTTCGGGCGTTAGCCTTGCGCTTTCACAACCCGGTTCACATGGCCCATCTTGCGGCCCGGCTTGGCCTCGGCTTTGCCATAGAGGTGGATGGCGCAATCTGCTTCCTTGGCGAGGTCCGGAATGCGGTCCACGTCATCGCCGATCAGATTCTCCATCACCACATCCGAATGGCGCTGGCCGTCGCCCAAGGGCCAGCCTGCCACGGCGCGGATGTGCTGTTCGAACTGATCCACGGTGCAGCCGTTCTGGGTCCAGTGGCCGGAGTT
>JBFOLS010000260.1:0-10378 GCA_040830225.1 Leisingera sp. | reverse complement strand
GCCATTGCCGCCGAAGCCTTCAAGCCGCAAAGGTTGACTCTGGCAGCCAATCCGCGTAACGCCTGCCCAAACATCCGGAAGCAGTGAGTCTTCCGGTCCCTGCCCGTGCCAGGGATCGCCCCCCACCAGCGTGTTACGCCCGTGGGGGCATTTGCGCATGGACCGCTTGTCCCCTACATACGGGGGCGCCATACAACGTAACCGGCATCAGGAGGCCGCAGGCATGTTTGAAAATCTATCCGAACGCCTTTCCGGCGTCTTTGACCGGCTGACCAAACAGGGCGCCCTCAATGAAGAGGACGTGAAATCCGCCCTGCGCGAAGTGCGCGTTGCCTTGCTGGAAGCCGACGTCTCGCTGCCGGTTGCCCGCGACTTCATCAAGAAGGTGCAGGATCAGGCCACCGGCCAGGCCGTCACCAAGTCCGTGACCCCGGGCCAGCAAGTGGTGAAAATCGTTCATGATGCGCTGGTTGACGTGCTGCGCGGCGAGGAAGACCCCGGCAAACTGAAGGTCGACAACCCGCCCGCGCCGGTTCTGATGGTCGGCCTGCAGGGCTCGGGCAAGACCACCACCACTGGTAAGCTCGCCAAACGGCTGAAGGAGAAAGAGGGCAAGAAGGTCCTGATGGCCTCGCTCGACGTCTACCGCCCGGCGGCGATGGACCAGCTGGCTGTCCTCGGCACCCAGATCGGCGTCGACACCCTGCCGATCGTGCCCGGCCAGAAACCCGTCGACATCGCCAAACGCGCCAAACAGCAGGCAACGCTCGGCGGCTATGACGTCTATATGCTCGACACCGCCGGCCGTCTGCACATCGACGAAGTGCTGATGCAGGAGGTCGAGGATGTCCGCAACGTGGTCTCCCCCCGCGAGACCCTGCTGGTGGTCGATGGTCTGACCGGCCAGGTTGCTGTTGAAGTCGCAGAAGAATTTGACGCCAAGATCGGCATCAGCGGCGTGGTCCTGACCCGGATGGACGGCGACGGCCGCGGCGGTGCTGCGCTGTCGATGCGCGCAGTCACCGGCAAGCCGATCCGCTTTGTCGGCCTGGGCGAGAAAATGGACGCCCTGGAAACCTTTGAGGCCGACCGCATCGCCGGCCGTATCCTCGGCATGGGCGACATCGTCGCGCTGGTCGAGAAAGCCCAGGAAACCATCGAGGCCGAACAGGCCGAGAAGATGATGAAGCGCATGATGAAGGGTCATTTCAATATGAATGACCTGAAGATGCAGCTTGAACAGATGCTCCAGATGGGCGGCATGGAGGGCATGATGCAGATGATGCCCGGCATGGGCAAAATGGCCAAGCAAGTGCAGGACGCCGGGATGGACGACAAGGTGCTGAAGCGCCAGATCGCCATGATCCAATCGATGACCAAGAAGGAACGCGCCAATCCTGCCCTGCTGCAGGCCAGCCGCAAAAAACGCATCGCGGCCGGTTCCGGCATGGAGGTGTCCGACCTCAACAAGCTTCTGAAAATGCACCGGCAAATGGCCGATGTGATGAAGAAGATGGGCAAGATGGGCAAAGGCAAGATGCTGAAACAGGCCATGAAAGGCATGTTCGGCAAAGGCGGCGGCATGCCCGGCATGGAAGGCATGGACCCCGGCCAGATGGATCCCAAGGCGCTGGAAGCAGCCGCCAAGGCCATGGGTGGCAAAGGCGGCATGCCCGGCGGGCTTCCCGGTCTCGGCGGCGGCATGGGCCTGCCCCCGGGCCTCAGCGGATTCGGCAAGAAGAAGTAAGCCGCATGACCGTCTCTATCCCCACCCTCGAAACCGATCGCCTGATCCTCCGCGCCCCGGCGCTGGCGGATTTCGAGGCGCTCTGCGCGTTCTACGCTTCCGAACGCGCAGGCTTCGTGGGCGGGCAGATGGACGCGGAAGACGTCTGGCGCCACCTGGCATTGGAAATTGGCCACTGGCAGCTTCGCGGTTACGGCCGCTGGGCAGTCGAGGAGAAATCCTCGGGCAAGCTCGCCGGGGTCATCGGGTTGTGGAACCCTCACGGCATGCCCGAGCCGGAAATCGGCTGGGACCTGTTGGACGGCTTCGGCGGCAAGGGCTATGCCACAGAGGCAGCCACTGCCGCGCGCACTTACGCCTATGATGTTCTTGGCTGGACCACCGTTGTCAGCCTGGTGGATCCGGACAATCATGCCTCCGCTGCCGTTGCCGAACGCATGGGCGCCACTCTGGATGGAACCGCGCACCGAAAACGGTTCGGCGAGTTGCAAGTCTGGCGCCATCAGAGCCCGGATGATCTGGCCGCAGGCGGGATGGAGGCTTACGCATGAGCTTTCATCAAATTGGCTTGAAATCAGCCCTTCCAGCCGCCGTGGCAGCGCCCCGTTTAACTGAAAATTACGCCCTCTCCCCGATACTCCATAATTGGATGGGTGAAATTTTTGCCGGGCGGCGCGCCGCCCGGGCAGAGGGGTGTAACATGATTGACGAGCGAAAGCCGTACCCGCGGCTTGTATCAAAACGGCTTATGCTGATTTCTCCGGCAGACCCGGAGTTTGATGCCAATGCGGCCTTCCTGAGCCCGGACGCGCCGCGCTTTATCGATGCTGCAGAGGATCCCGATTCTCTGTGGTGGTCGATTGCCACCATAATCGGCCACTGGCACCTGCACGGCTACGGCCTGTTTGCCGTGGTCGAGCGCAGCACCGGCAAGACCGTAGGCCTGGTTGGCCCCTGGTTCCCCAAAGGCTGGCCCGAACCGGAATTGTCCTGGCACCTGATGGAAGCCGGCCAGGGCAAAGGCTATGCCAGCGAAGCTGCGCAGTGTGTGCTGGACTGGCTGTTCTCCGAGGCCGGCTGGGACTCGATTGTCTCTTACGTGCCGGAGGAAAACGACGCCTCCATTGCGCTGGCCCGCCGCGTCGGCGCACAGCCCGAAAGGTCCGTTTCCTTCCGCCTGCAGCCTGCCCCCAACATCCGCGCCTGGCGCCATATGCCGCCGCCGCGCGTGTCCGGTCCCCAGGCCGCACGGAGTTTGCTGCACTGATGCGCCTGAGCGGGATCATATCCCGGCTCTGCCGCGCCCTTCCGCCGGAAGGAGCGCGCTGATGCCGTTTGACATCCCGGTGATCGAAACCGAACGCCTAGTGCTGTGCGGCCCCGAGGCGCAAGACTACCCCGATTTCAAGGCCACCTTCAGCTCTTACCGCTCGCGCTTCATGGGCGGCCCGCTGAACACCTATGAAGCTTGGATGCTCTATGCTGCCGAGATCGGCCATTGGCAGGTGCGTGGCTTCGGCATGTGGATGATCCATGACAAGCACAGCGGCGAGACCTACGGCATGGCCGGCGGCTGGCAGCCCGCGGGCTGGCCCGAGCAGGAGATCGCCTGGATCATCTGGCCTGGTGCCGCCGGCAAGGGCTATGCCCTTGAAGCTTCGCACGCCGCACGCAGACATTTTTATTCAAATCTGGGCTGGGAGACTGCGGTCAGCTATATCGACCCGAAGAATCTCGACTCGATCCGGCTTGCCGAACGCCTCGGCGCCAAGAAGGACCATGATGCCGCCACGATCGACGGCAACGATGCGGTCTACCGCCACCCGTCGCCGGACGCCCTGAAGGACAGCCAGATTGCGCATGGCATTGAAATGGAAATCACCCATTATGCCGACCCCCTGTTCAAGCCGGAGGGCTGGGCCCTTGACTGATCTGCGCACCAAACCCCTCAGGCTGCGCAGCGGCGGCGCACGGATGGTGCATGCCTGCTGCTGGCGCAGCACCCCCTTTTTAACAACCCGGCCTGCTGCATTGCGGAGTACCCGATGACAACAGATACACAAGACCCCGTTGCCCGCGCAGCCGAGCTGCTGAAAGGGCACCGCGAAAGCATCGACCGCCTGGATGCAATCCTCGTCTATACTCTGGGCGAGCGGTTCAAACACACCCAGGCGGTGGGCCGACTCAAGGCCGAACATGACCTTCCCCCGTCCGATCCGACCCGCGAAGCGGCGCAGATCGCACGGCTTGAAGACCTGGCGGACCAGGCCGATCTGGACCCTGAATTCGCCAAGGCTTTCTTGAACTTCATCATCGGTGAAGTCATCCGCCACCATAAGAAACACCAAGAATAACAACGACAACAGGACAACCGGGGCATACCCCGGAAAACGCCATCAAAGGAGATGTACCCATGGCAATGAAAATTCGTCTGGCCCGCGGCGGCTCGAAAAAGCGTCCCTTCTACCGCATCGTGGCTGCCGACAGCCGCATGCCGCGCGACGGCCGCTTCATCGAGAAGCTGGGCACCTACAACCCGCTGCTGCCGAAAGATTCGGAAGAGCGCGTGAAAATGGACATGGAGCGCGTTCAGTACTGGCTGAGCCAGGGCGCCCAGCCGACCGACCGTATCGCCCGCATGCTGGAAGCAGCAGGCGTCCGCGAGAAGGCCGAGCGCAACAACCCGAACAAAGGCACCCCGGGCAAGAAAGCCCAGGAGCGCGCCGAAGAGAAAGCTGCAAAGGCTGCTGAAGCTGCCGAAGCAGCTGCAGACGCGGAATAATTCCGTGGAGCTGCGGGGCGCTTTTCCCGAGGAGTTCCGCAGCCAGCTTGATCTGCTGATGCGGCTCCGGCGCGACGTGCGCCGGTTCCGCACCGATCCGGTGGACGAGGCAGTGCTGACGCGCTGCCTCTCTGCCATTCAGCTTGCCCCCTCGGTGGGGTTGAGCGAACCCTGGCGCATTCTGCGGGTGGAAAGCGAAACTGCCCGCGCCGCCGCCTTGAAAAATTTCGAAGCTGCCAATGCCGAAGCCCTGAAAGGCTATTCCGGCGAACGCGCCGAACGCTATGCCGGGCTGAAGCTCTCGGGCATGCGCGATGCACCAGTGCAGCTTGCCATCTACTGCGACGATGAAACCGCCCAGGGCCACGGTCTTGGTGCCGCAACCATGCCTGAGATGCGCCGCTATTCGGTGGTCACCGCCATCACCCTGTTCTGGCTGGCCTTGCGCGCCGAGGGGCTGGGGCTGGGCTGGGTTTCCGTCCTTGACCCGGAGCAGCTGAACCGCGACCTGAACGCGCCTAAAGGCTGGCAGCTCATTGGTTATTTCTGCATCGGCTACCCGGAACAGCTCTCAGACACACCGGAGCTGGAGGAAACAGGCTGGGAAAGCCGGATGGCGGAACTGCCGCTGGAAACCCGCTGAGGCCGCCGCTTGGGACGGTTGATCAGGCTTGTGTTTTTTGTTGCAGTAGCCTTTACCGCGGGCATCTTTTTTGAACGCAACCACCAAAGCGAGCTCTGCGAACAATCCGGTGGCCAATGGCTGCGCGCAGGGTTTTGTGCAAAGGACTGAAACGATGAGCGACCTGATCTGCGTAGGTGCAATTGCCGGATCCTTCGGGGTGCGCGGCGAAGTGCGTCTCAAGAGCTTCTGCGCCATTCCCGAAGAGATCGAGGACTACTCGCCGCTCAGCAATGAGGATGGCAGCAAGTCTTATTCGCTGACCATCACCCGCCCGATCAAGAACGGTTTCGCGGCCCTGCTGGGCGGAATCGAAACCAAGGAAGACGCCGATGCCATCAAGGGCCTGCGCCTGTTTGCCCGCCGCGACCAGCTGCCGAAACTGCCGGATGACGAGTTTTACCACGCCGATCTGATGGGGCTTGAGGTCTATGACACCGGCGGCACTTTGCTGGGCACGGTGAAATCGGTGCAGAACCACGGCGCCTCCGACCTGCTGGAAATTCACGGGCCCGGATTGAAGGACGCCGTATTGCTGCCCTTTACGCTCGAGGCCGTTCCTACCGTTGATCTTGCGCAGGGCCGCATCATCGCAGATCCGCCCGAAGGACTGTTCTGACTCAGCTGTTCATCCAGCTTCATCAGCCAGCAGCGCTTCAAAAACCTGAACAATTCTGGCAGCAACCTGAGCGCTCTTTAAGTGCTGCTCCGGCGGTCTGTTGCACAATCCCACCCAACATTTGAACAGGCGGTGGGCAAAAAAGAAGCGGAAGATCGGATCATTCACAAGATCCTCTCCATACCCGTCCTGAAACGCCTCCCAATCGGCTTGGGCAACCAGCCCGAACCCGGGCCTACGACCATCCGAGGCCAAGTGGTCTGGGCAGTTTGCCAGCCAGATATTGGCAAGATCACGCTGCGGAAATATGCCGCCATGGTTTGAAAAGTCGATAAAGGAGACGGTAGTGTCCGACATCAGGATATTGCGCAGGTGCAAGTCGCCATGTTCGACAGCGCCGCGAAACGAATACCCCCGCGCGCAACGCGCCGCCCGGTGCAAGTAAGCACAAAGCCCCAGGAACCTTTTGGGTTTAGGCACCGGCAGCAGTCCGTCGCGCACAGCCTGGGCCTGGCTTGCAACCTGCGTCAGAAGTGGCTTCGGCCAGAATTGCCTATCTCCTGCGCCGGAAACCCTGTGCAAGGCGGCAACTGCATGCCCAATGCGCCGCAAAGTATTGCTTCGGTCACCGAACCCAAGTTCCGTAAGCGCCAATTCACGGTGTGCTGTATCCCCCTGGACAAATTCCATCAGAACGAAAGGGTTTTGGGGGTCCCGCCACAAGAGTGCTGGAGCAGACACTCCGGACACCGTCTTCAAGCTTTCGACCGCCGCTTGATGACGGTCCAGAAAACGCTTCAGCCTCAGTGGATTAGACTTCTCAAAATCAGCTCGCAGAACAACGCTCTGCCCGCCTGCGGTCTTCACTTCCAAAACACAGCGACGATGTTCAAGACGACGGTTAACCTGCATTCTGCGAAATACAGCCCCGGTTTCCTGAAGACCGGAAGCCGAAGCTGCCCTCGGCCAAAGCGCCTGCGTGCGGGCCTGCACCGCATCCATCACAGCAAACGGGTCGTACCGGGCTGCTGCAGGCTGCTCTTTTGAATCCATCGAAACACCAAAGCTTTCTATTGCGCGAAATCCTGACTGGACTAAACAGCAAGATTATGACCGCACCAAGTAAATCCCATGGCCGCAAGGCGATCCGCGCTACCCTGAAACCGCGTGAGCTGATGACGTCCACACCGGACCTCGCCGGTGTTTGGAAGGCCAAGATCATTACGCTGTTCCCCGCGGCCTTTCCCGGTGTGCTGGGGGAAAGCCTGACCGGCAAGGCGCTGCAGGAGGGCTTGTGGCAGCTAGAGACTGTGGACCTGCGCGAGTTCGGCGTTGGCAAGCACCGTAACGTGGACGACACGCCCGCGGGCGGCGGCGCCGGCATGGTTCTGCGCCCCGATGTGCTGGGTGAAGCGATCGAACACACAATGGCGGGCACCAAGGGCAACTGGCCTCTGATCTATCTTTCTCCGCGGGGGCGGCGGATGGATCAGCAGATGATGCACGGCCTTGCGCAATGCGATGGCGTCACCCTCCTTTGCGGGCGCTTCGAAGGCGTGGATGAGCGGGTGCTGGAGCACTACGGCATCCAGGAAGTCAGCTTAGGTGATTTTGTCATGACCGGCGGTGAGCTGGCCGCACAGGCGCTGATCGATGCCACCGTGCGGCTGATCCCCGGCGTGCTGGGCAACCAGGCCTCGACCGAGGAGGAAAGCTTCTCTCCCGGCCTGCTGGAACCCCCGCAGTACACCCGCCCCGCCGAGTGGAAAGGCCGGGAGGTCCCGGAGGTGCTGATGTCAGGCCACCACGGAAAAATCGCCGAATGGCGCCACGGTAAGAGTGAAGAAATCACCAAGGTGCGGCGTCCCGACCTGTGGGAAACCTACAGCCGTACAAAGGGCCGCAAGTAGCCTCTTGCCCCCCTGCAAGTGACGCGCCTGCCGGGCTTTTCCCCCGACAGAAGCCGTTGCCGCAATGGCAAAGCCGTGTTTTACTTCTCCTGCATAAGTTAATTGACAGGAGTGAACAGGGTGGCTGGGAAATTTGAACTCTATGAAGACAAGGCCGGTGAATTCCGCTTCCGCCTGAAGGCAGGCAATGGCGAGAACATTCTGGCCAGCGAAGGCTACAAGCAGAAGGCCAGCGCCGAAAACGGCATCGAGTCGGTCAGAAAAAACGCAGGCGAAGATGCGCGCTATGAGCGCAAGGAAACTTCGGCCGGCAAGCATATGTTCAACCTGAAAGCCGCCAACGGCCAGGTGATCGGAACCTCGCAGAGCTATACCAGCGCCTCGGGCCGCGACAACGGTATCGAGTCGGTCAAGAAGAACGCACCGGATGCAGCGTTGGACGATCAGACCGGGTAATGCGGCTCCGGGCCCTGTCCAGGGCCCGGCCACTGCCGGCTTCTACGGCATCGCGGTATTTTTCCAAACCGTCAGCGTTGTTCCCTGCTTGAAAGTAACATCGCCTTTGGATTGATTGCGCTCTGTCTCCCAGCCGATATCGCTGCTGCCCAGCCGGTCGTCCGGGAAGTGGGTCTTGAACTTCCAGTCTCCGCTGGCGGACGAACGTGTCAGCACAACCAGGCAATGCGGCACCATTTTCACGCCGCCACCGCCCGATTTTTCAACCAGCTTCACGTTCAAGGCCTTGAACATATCATCGAGGCTGGATTTGCCCTGTTCAAAGTCGGACACCGCGGACTTGATGTCGCCCAGCAGCACCGCTGCCCCATCGCGTTTCAGTGCATAGCCCCAGCCCGGCGCTGAAGCAGGCGGCCCCATCTTCAAGGTCAGCGACTTCAGTTCATTGGTCACCTGATTGGCTTGGCTCTCGTTGCCTGTGGCGTAATGGGTGAAGCCCTTGAACTTGGCGGCCAGGGCCTTGGCCCGGTCGACAGCTTCCTTCTCAAGAACCGGCGTGGCCCACATTGAAGCGTTGCCGCCGCTGTATTGCTTGCGGTCGAAGCTGGCCGCGATCTGTTTTTCAACCTCGGCCCGGTTGGCGATCACACGTTTGCCGTCCTCCTCAGTGTAAGTGATTTTCACCTGGTTCCATTTCTCGGTCACCTGGGCAGTGCCAGAGGAATTACCGTCCTGGTCGGGAGTTCTGCCGTCCTGCGAAGAGGCCCGCATGGCCTGCCGCTCCATGCCGGTTTGCGCGCCGTGGCGGCCGGTGCCGTGGCCTTCACCGCCTTCTTCCGCCTTGATCCGCTCTTCCTGCCATTGCTGCGCTTCGGCCTGCTTCTTGATCAAGGCCTCAATTTGACTGCGGGCCTGATCCACCGGCACGCTGTCCAGCATTTCGTCCAGCGCGCTGATACGGGATTTGATATTGCCCAGTGCGGTGACAAAGGCTTTTTCTTTCTCCAGCTTCTCGGCCTTCATCTCCTCGACGTTTTTCAGCAGCTGGACGCGCGATTGTTCCAGCAACTGCTTGGCCTTTTCCAGACGCTCGGCACTGGCATCAATCTGCTGCTGCTTCTTGCTGATATCCTTAGCCTTGGTCAGCCCTGAAAGGGTATCCTGCAGATCCTTCAGAACCCCGGCCTCCCGGGTGACAGCTGCTTCCAGCTTACCCAAGCGTTCAGTTTCCTCCTTGATCCGGCTGGCCAGCATCCTGGTCGCCTTGCCTGCGTCGGAGGATTTGAAATCCTCCTTTCGCTTGGCCGCCTCCTGTTCATCAGAGGCAAGCGCTGCCTTCACATAGCCGACCATTTCCTTGTCGAGCGTTTCCAGCCGGGCATAGGCCTGCTTCCACTCGCCCTTCTCGAAGTATTCCGCGACGGCGCCGAAATGCTGGCGCAGTGCCTTTCGCTCGTCATCCATGATCTTGCCTTTGACCTTGTCAAACCGGGCAGTCGTGGCCTTGAGCCGAGTCTTGGCGTTGGTTTCCTCTTTCGACGCCTCCTTGCCGCCGCCAATCAGCTTGATCAGTTCTTCCATCCGGGTATTGAGCGCCGTCAGGGTCTTGGCCGCCCCGGCCTGATCCGTGTCTTTCTGCTTCTCGATCTGCCCGAACAGGATGCGCAGTTCCTTGCGCTCGTCGTCGGTGATCCGGCCCTTGATCTTATCGAACCGGGCCTCGACGGCCTGAAGCCGCTTGAGGAAGCGTTTGTCCGGATCTTCCTCACCGCCTGCATCAAGGTCGGCAGCCACAAACGTGTAGTCGAACTGCGTGCCCTTCATCAGCGGTTTCAGCTTCTTGTCGGGCATCTTGCCCTTCACAAGGCTCAACTTGAGGGTGCTGCCTTCGACAAAACACTGGCCAACCGCCCGCTGCTTGGCCTTGGACTTCAGCTCTTTCAGCAGCGGCGCCGCCGCTTCGCCCACAATCAGGATAGATTGAGCAGAGCCGTTCAGTGTGACCTCGTCGTAAAAGTAGAACTCGCTCAGCGATGCATCCAGCTTCTTGAGCTCCTTCTTAAGCTCGGCCTTGTAACTCTGTTCGCTGTTGAAAACGTCAATTTTCTTGAATGGCATGCTGGCTCCCTCCCCGCTCTGAGGCACGCGAAATTGATTGCTTATCTTGCCGTAAGGTAAATTC
>JBFOLS010000259.1:0-5463 GCA_040830225.1 Leisingera sp. | reverse complement strand
GCGCAAAGTGTTTGCGCGGCTTCTGGGTATGGGCGCCCGCGAAGACCGGCTGCTGATTTTCCTGATCAGCGGCTGCGTTTTGACCTTTGTAGCGCAAATGCCGTCTCTGGCACGTAAGGCGCATCTGACTGGCCAGGAGCTGAACATGCTGCTTGGTGGGTCGCTGCTGGCATGGGTCTTCATCGCACCGTTGCTTCTTTATGTTCTAGCGCTGGGTGCCCATTGGGTTGCCCGGGCCATGGGCGGGCAGGGTGATGCCTACCGCGCGCGGCTGGCACTGTTTTGGGCGTTCTTGGCGGCCAGCCCGCTGATGTTGCTAAACGGTCTGGTTGCGGGGTTCATCGGCGCTGGCCCCGCGTTGACCCTGGTCGGCCTGTTGTGGTTCGCGGCTTTCCTTTGGTTCTGGGTCTCCGGCATGATCCAAGGCTACTGGGCAAAGCAATGAACACGCTGGCCGCCTTTGCTTTACTCACGCTGAAAGCGCCGAGGGACGCTGCCCAGAAAATCCTGGCGCGGGACTGGCCGCGCGAGGCCTTGTGGACGGCCTATCTTCTCTCTGTGGTGCTGAACACTTGCGTCTACACGGTGCAGCAGATTCTGTTTCCATTGCCGCCGGAAATCCTGTTGCCGAACTTTACGCCCGGAGCCTATTTTGCCGTGGTGTTTGTGCTGCAGCTTGGGTTCATCGCCATGCTGGCAACAACCGGGCGCTGGCTGGGCGGACAGGGAGATCTGACATCCTTGCTGGCGCTGGTCACTTGGCTGCAACTGCTGCAAGCCGGACTCAACGGTTCAATTGTTGCGGTGTTTCTGGTTTTACCGCCGCTGGCGTCTCTGCTGAATATTGCGGCTAACGTCGTGGTGTTCTTTATCCTCTTGCACTTTGTCAATGCGGCGCACAGGTTCGGCTCCGTGTGGCGGTCGCTGGGGGTGGTTTTGATGGCCAGTCTGATCCTGGTCTTTGCCCTTCTCTTCATCGTGGGTCTGATCGGCCCAGCCAATCTGGGACTTCCCGAAAATGTATGACCTGGAAAAAATCCGTGCCGACTTTCCGATCCTTGCACGTGAGGTGAACGGCAAGCCGCTGACATATCTTGATAACGGTGCCTCTGCCCAGAAGCCACAGGTGGTGATCGACGCGGTGACCAAGGCATATGCTGAGGAATATTCCAATGTTCACCGTGGCTTGCACTTTCTTTCTAATCTTTCGACGGAAAAGTACGAGGCGGTCCGCGGTATCATCGCCCGCTTTCTTAATGCCGGCGATGAAAACAGCATTGTACTGAACTCGGGCACCACTGAGGGCATCAATCTGGTGGCCTATGGCTGGGCAATGCCGCGGTTTGAGGCGGGCGATGAGATCGTCCTGTCGGTGATGGAGCATCACGCCAACATCGTGCCGTGGCACTTCCTGCGCGAACGGCAGGGCGTGGTGCTGAAATGGGTCGATGTGGCGGACGACGGCAGCTTGGACCCGCAGAAGGTGATTGATGCGATTGGCCCCAGGACAAAGCTTGTTGCAGTCACCCAATGCTCGAACGTTCTGGGAACCGTGGTGGACGTCAAGGCGATCACCCAGGGCGCTCACGCCAAGGGCGTGCCGGTGATGGTCGACGGCTCACAGGGCGCTGTTCATATGCCGGTTGATGTGCAGGACATCGGCTGCGACTTCTACGCTATCACTGGCCACAAGCTCTATGGGCCCTCCAGCTCCGGTGCGATCTATATCAAGCCCGAGCGGATGGCCGAGATGCGCCCCTTCATTGGCGGTGGCGACATGATCAAGGAAGTTTCCAAGGAGGCTGTGATCTACAACGACCCGCCGATGAAGTTCGAAGCCGGCACCCCGGGCATCGTTCAGATCATCGGCCTGGGGGTTGCACTGGAATATATGATGGATCTTGGCATGGAAAACATTGCCAAGCATGAAGGCGGCCTTCGTGACTATGCACTGGAGCGGCTCACCGGATTGAATTGGATCAATGTGCAAGGGCAAGCACCTGGTAAAGCTGCGATTTTCAGCTTTACAATGGAGGGGGCGGCACATGCACATGACATTTCCACCATCCTTGACAAGAAAGGTGTGGCGGTGCGCGCCGGCCATCACTGCGCCGGGCCGCTGATGGATCACTTGGGCGTGTCTGCCACCTGCCGTGCGTCCTTTGGCCTTTACAACACCAAGGAAGAGGTCGACACGCTGATCGACGCGCTGGAACTGGCCCACGAGTTGTTCGCCTGACCCGACTTGGAGAATCGAAAACGGCGCCTCAAGAGGCGCCGTTTTGTTATTTGCGGCTGCAGACTCAGCCTTGGATCTTGTCCGCCCGCAGCGGGCAAGACAGGTAGACGCCGAATTCCTTCCCGACATCGCAGCTGACACGCGCGTGAACCTTGCCCTGGCGGTCCAGGAATCGCTGGTTGTCCTCAACGGGAAAGATCCCCTCGTGCCAGATGTTCGGGTGGATATAGAGGCCCTTGGAACCGTCGCACCAGAAGGCCACAACCTTCTCAGGCTTCAGATCATCGCCTGGCAATGCGGCAGGAATGATGAAGGGCTTATTGTCCAGCGGGTAGAACAGTTGGCCGCCGTCGGGGTGGTAGTTCATGTGCCATAGCAGAACCTGATCCCGCGGTGCGGTTTGCACCTCGACACGGGCCTGTTGCGGATCGGTGGACCAGCCCAGCACATAGTTGCCATTGACCGCTTCGTTTTCACCATAGAGCACATCGCCGCGCCAGTCGCCGCGGAAAGTGCCCTCAACCCAGCCAGCTTCGTCGCCAGTGCCCTCGTCGATCGGACGCCAGCCCTGTGCAGGCCATTGCACGATCTCGATTTCGAAATTCTCAGGATCATCCACCAGGCAGCCGTAGCCTTTGACGCTTTCCTCTGTCGCCCGGATCAGCGGCACCTCATGCCAGGGCAGAGACGGCTTGGTGCTGGCTTCAAAGATGTACTCCGGAGCGCTCATGACTTTGCCCCCATATGCTTGTCTACCATCCGCTGCACCATCGGAGCAAAGTGCCAATAGTCCGGTGTCTCCATATCCGCGCGCTTGCCGGCCTCATCCAGATACCGCACGGCGATGATCTGCTTGAGGTTCGGGTTCTTTTCCATCTCTGCCACTTCCTCAGCGTTCATCGGACCGCCTTGCAGGTTCAGAGAATGGATGGAAGCCTCTGATAACCGGTTGAAATACTCCGGCTTGGTGGCGCAGAGATAGCGCTTGGCCGCCACGTGATAGCGCACGCAATCGGTGATCACCGAGGGGAAGAACTGCTCCAGCACTTCGGCGCCGGCTTCTTCGTGGAACCGGTCTTCAGTGTCATCCATGCTGAAGGTGCCGAACTCGCTGGTGAAATGGCCGATATCGTGGAGGAGCGCCCCCACAATAATCTCTTCCGGCTGGCCGTTTGTTTCGGCGATGGTGGCGCCTTGCAGCATGTGTTCGGTCATGGTGACCGGCTCGCCCAAGTACTCCTCGTCACCGCGGCGGTCGAAGATGTCGCCGATGAAGGCAACAATATTGTCCTGAGACAGCTTGCTGAAATCCGGCTTGCTCATGACTCAGCCCTCCAATTGAGCGTTCAGCACGTTCAGGGTCGACAGCAGCCCGTCCTTGTCAGCGTAGCAGCCCTGAAGCCAGCGCGAACCGGAACCGGAGTAGCCGAGACGTGCGTGCATCACACGGGTGTTGTCGACGATAAAGCTTTCGCCAGGCTCCAGCTTGAAGGAAACGCCCATGTCCGGGTCATCGATGAACTCGCCCAAGCGGCGGTAGGCGGCATAGTAGGCTTCCATCTTGTCAAAAGGAACATCCACAAAAGGTGCCGAGGAGCGGTTGTTGAAGCGCATGCTGATCATCTCGCCATCGGGGGACAGTTCAATCATCGGGCGCCGCGAACGCAGGTGAACTCCGTCGGAGCCCTTGTATTCGAATCGGGCCGGATAACCTGCTAGCAGGGCAAAGCCTTCGGGGTTTTCGGCACGCAGCCGTTCGGCAGCGCGGAAGCCGTCCACTACAATGCTCTCACCGCCCTCGGCAGAGTTCTCCAGGCAATAGAGGATTTGCAGCGAAGGCACCGGATCGCGGTACGGGTTGTCAGTATGTGCCTGCAGGCCCAATCCAGTGTAGGCGAGATTCGTCGGGTTCACCTCGGTGCGGACTTCGAAATACTTGCCGTAGTTGGTCTCGCGGACAAAGCCGAACATCTCTGCACAATCAACCAGCGCGCCTTCGGTCACTGGGCCGTTTACCAGCTTGGCAAACCCGAGGCGGGCAATGGCATCCAGCCAGTCGCGTTTGGTCTTGGGGTCGGACTGCACTTCGTTCCAGTCGAAAGAGGGCGCGGGCTGGCTGCTGTTCCAAGTTTCGACCTCTGGAGAGGTGCGGCCGAATTCGGAAGCCTTGTCAGTGTCGTAGGCGTGTTCCTGCAACCATTTTCCGGGATAGGTCACAGTCTTGCCTTCGGGTGCAAAGGTCACGGTCAGTGCCCCATTGTCCACCAGCGCTGTGCTGATTTTTGTATCAGCAGGTATGTCGCCAATGGTGATCAGCCGCTGGCCGTTGCCGGGCGCGCGGGTCTCGGGATCCAGCGCATTGTCGCGCAGCCAGATCGCGTGGAAGCGGCTGTGCTGGCCGTCTTCGAAAGTCAGGGTCAGAAAGCTGCCGGATGCGTCGGCGGTTACGAAACGGGGCATGGGAGTATCTCCGGTTGGCCTGGTTCACCCTTGTGCTGATAGCGCGGCTGAGCCATCAAGAGAACGACGCAAAATTGGGTTTTAGAGTTAGGTTTTCTAATGGCAAAGAAGATCACCAAGCAGGGATTGCCGCCGCTGGACTGGCTTAAGGTGTTCGAGGCCGCAGGGCGGCACGGAAGCTTTACTGCCGCAGCGGAGGAATTCGGCGCAACTCAGGCCGCTGTCAGCCAGCGGATAAGGAATCTGGAATCCTGGCTTGGGCGGCAATTGTTCATCCGTTCGGCCCGCGGTGTGTCGCTGACCGTGGATGGTGAAAGCTACCTGCCGCTGGTGCATGATTCCCTGCGTGCTTTGGAGCAGGGCACCGAAAACCTGTTTGGGCACAGTGTCCGGGAATTGCGTATTGCGGCGCAGCCATCGCATCTGGATATGCTTTTGCTACCGCGACTTACGGCGTTTTCTGAAAGGTATCCCGAGTTGCGGCTGGTGACCGAAACCGTGCCTAAACGGCTGGATTTCGAGGCCGCTGACGGGGCCTTGCACATTCGCTACGGGCGCGGAAACTGGCAAGGGCGTGACGGGATTCTGCTTGCCAATGAAGTTCTGCAGCCAATGGCGGCACCGCAACATGCAGACGACTGGCGCCGCCTTCCGGCAATAGAATTACGCGGCGAGCGTCCGGGCTGGGCCGAATGGGCGCGGGTTACAGGGGAGGAAGAACCAGAGGGCGGGCCGGTTTCGGTCGATTCCATGGCCCATGCACT
>JBFOLS010000258.1:0-2063 GCA_040830225.1 Leisingera sp. | reverse complement strand
GTCACATTGATTTCCGACATCGGACGCCCGCCGCGGCGGCGGCGTCCCCGGCGGCGGTTGCCGCCTCCCTGCGGCTGCTGGACTGCGGCGCCCATGCCTCAGGCGTCCAGCTGGCGGCTGAGGATGGTGGCGAACTCATCGGCAAAGGCCTCGTAGCCGCCAATGATGCGGTCGCTGTCCGCGCTCAGCTTGTTATAAAAGACCACGGCAGGGATCGCGGCCAGCAGGCCAAGGCCCGTCGCCATCAGTGCCTCGGCAATGCCCGGCGCCACCACGGCGAGGTTGGTGTTCTGCTGTTCGGCAATTTCGATAAAGGCGGTCATGATGCCCCAGACGGTGCCGAAAAGGCCCACAAAGGGCGCGGTCGAGCCGACCGTCGCCAGCACCGACAGCCCGCTTTGCAGCCCTTCCGTCTCCTTGGCGATGGCCACATCCATCGACCTGTCGATGCGCGCCTGGGCACCCGGGATCAGCCCGCCGTCGCTGCGGTGGCTGCGGCGCCATTCGGTCATGCCCGCGGAAAAGATCCGCGCCGCCTGCCCCGGCGGCTCTGCCCCCAACTGGTCAAACAGCTCATCCAAAGGATTGCCTGACCAGAAGGCACGGTCAAAGGCGTCGGCCTCGCCGCGCGCCCGGCGGTAGTTGATCATCTTCTGAATGATGATGCCCCAGGACCAGATCGAGGCCCCGACCAGCATCAGCATCACCAGTTTCACGGTTACGGTGGCCCGCGCGAAAAGGCCCCACATGGAGAAATCAATCTCCTGCGCCAGCGCCAGAGTTTCTGCTTCCATTCGCCTGCTCTACGATGTCCCGGCCGTTTGTCCGGCCTTATTTGCGGTAAAGCTATCCCAGAACAAAGGGAAAGGCCAATAAAACAGGCGGCCTCACGCCGATTGTGACCTCAATGCGCGAATCTCTGCCGGAAGCCGGGCCGGTTTGCCGCTTGTTGTTATGCAGACAATCGTGACCTCTGCCCGGAACAGCGGCTGGCCTGCTCGTGAGACCTCCTGAATCAGGACCATCCGAGCAGGTGTCACGTTGTGCAGGGATGTGGAGACCACCAGCTCTTCGTCGAATTTGGCCGGCGCCAGATAGTCTGCCTCGATCCGGCGCACCACATAGATCAGCCCGGCCTCGCGCATGGCATTCTGATCAACGCCGATGCCGCGCACCCAGTCGCTGCGGGCGCGTTCGATGAAGCGCAGGTAATTGGCGTGATAGACAATCCCGCCCATGTCAGTGTCTTCATAGTAGACCCGGACCGGGAATTCATGGTTCATGGCCTGCTCTCCTGCGTTCTCTCGGGCACCCTATTTCCCGTGCCTGCCAGGCTCAAGCCGCCCGCTACCCAGCGCATACTCTGCCAGCACCTCATACCGGGCGCCTTCTGGCATCAGCGTTGACTGGTACAAGGCAAATGAGCAGCTCTTGGCCTGCAGCCGGAAGCCTCCTGAGTTTTGCAGAAAGCCGGCAATTTTCTCCAGCTGCCCCTGTTGAAGCAGCCGCGGAAAGCGCGCCAGTGTGACATGCGGGCGGAAGCGCTCGCGCGCCAGCTCAATCCCGGCTGCCTGGCACGCGCTGCGCACCCGGTCCCGCAGGCGGCTCAGCTCCGGAGTCTTTTGCACCGCTGCTGCCAGCACGCGCGGCTGCTTGCCGCCAAAGATTTCCAGATTCTCGAAGAAGAGATCCAGTGAAGGGCCGGCAAACTCTGCGAGTTCCTGGTGCAAGGCCTGCAGCACTGCCTCCGGCTGATCGTCCAGAAAGGCCAGCGTCAGATGCATGTTCTCCGGTGGCACC
Source organism: Leisingera sp. (assembly GCA_040830225.1). GTDB lineage: Bacteria > Pseudomonadota > Alphaproteobacteria > Rhodobacterales > Rhodobacteraceae > Leisingera. Next base: position 263 of record JBFOLS010000258.1, on the reverse strand, counting down.
TGCCGCCCCGCTGCCAGCCCTTCCTGCACCCGCTCCAGTGCGTCCAGGGCTGCATCCGGCAGCGGCAGGCCCACGAAGGCGCGCATCAATTCTGCGGCTTTTCCGCAGCCGGCGCCTGCAAACGGGCAAAGAGGCGCAAAGCGTGGGATTTGTCCTCAGCAGCCACCGGCATCATCCGGTCATAAGCCGCAGCAATCACTCCGGCGATTTCCGGCCGCAGGATGGTGGCGCCGGTTTCCGGGACCACTGCCAGCGGAGAAGCG
>JBFOLS010000257.1:0-7489 GCA_040830225.1 Leisingera sp. | reverse complement strand
TAATGCTCCGGCTTGAACGGGCCTTCCGGCTTCACGCCGATGTAGGCGGCCTGTTCCGAGCTCAGCTGGGTCAGTTTGACGCCGATGCGGCCCAGGTGCAGGCGGGCGACTTTCTCGTCCAGATGCTTGGGCAGGATGTAGACGTCGTTTTCGTAGTTGTCGCCGCGGGTCCACAGTTCGATCTGCGCCAGCACCTGGTTGGTGAAGGAGGCCGACATCACAAACGACGGGTGGCCGGTGGCGTTGCCGAGGTTCAGCAGACGGCCTTCGGACAACAGGATGATACGGCTGCCCGAGGGCATCTCGATCATGTCCACCTGGTCCTTGATATTGGTCCACTTGTGGTTCTTCAGCGCCGCAACCTGGATCTCGTTGTCGAAGTGGCCGATGTTGCCGACAATCGCCATGTCCTTCATCTCGCGCATATGCTCGATGCGGATCACGTCCTTGTTGCCGGTGGTGGTGATGAACACGTCAGCGGTGGCGACTTCATCTTCCAGCAGGGTGACTTCGAAACCGTCCATTGCGGCCTGAAGGGCGCAGATCGGGTCGGCTTCGGTGACTTTCACCCGGGCGCCGGCACCGCGCAGCGAGGCGGCCGAGCCTTTGCCCACGTCGCCATAACCGCAGACCACGGCGACCTTGCCGGCCATCATGGTGTCGGTGGCGCGGCGGATGCCGTCGACCAGCGATTCCTTGCAGCCGTATTTGTTGTCGAACTTGGATTTGGTGACAGAGTCGTTGACGTTGATCGCCGGAAACGGCAGCTGGCCGTTCTTCTGCAGATCATAGAGACGGTGCACGCCGGTAGTTGTTTCCTCGGAAACACCCAGGATCGCATCGCGGGTCTTGGTGAACCAGCCCGGGGAGGCTTCCATGCGTTTCTGGATCTGCGCCTTGATGACAGCCTCTTCCTCGGACTGCGGCACCGGGATGATCTCTTCACCTGCTTCGGCACGGGCGCCCAGCAGCACGTAAAGGGTGGCATCACCGCCATCGTCCAGGATCAGGTTGGCGCCTTCGGGGAACATGAAGGATTTATCCAAGTAATCCCAATGCTCTTCCAGGGACTGTCCTTTGATTGCAAAGACCGGGATGCCGGCTTCGGCGATTGCCGCGGCAGCGTGGTCCTGGGTCGAGAAGATGTTGCAGGAGGCCCAGCGCACGTCCGCGCCCAGCGCCACCAGCGTCTCGATCAGAACCGCGGTCTGGATGGTCATATGCAGCGAGCCGACGATGCGCGCGCCTTTCAGCGGCTTGCTTTCGCCGTACTCCTCGCGCAGCGCCATCAGGCCCGGCATTTCGGTTTCAGCGATATCCAGCTCTTTGCGGCCAAAGCCTGCCAGCGCGATGTCCTTGACGATATAATCCCCGGCCATAGTCTGCTCCATTCCGGTTACACGTTATCTTGCCGAAGGCCCTAACACCGGGAGTGTTTAGATTCAACGAAGATACCGGCAACCTGAACATACCGCTCAGGCATTGTGGCGGGTCAGACTTTTAGGGGGGTGGCCTGTCAGGCTGCCAAGGTCAGCTTGGCGTGCCCGGATCCGGCGCTTTTTCTTTGATATGGAAGAATGAGGAACCGGTCGCCACAACGCAGCTGATCCCGTTGGCATGTGTCACCAGCACAGTGAATGTCCCGGTTTCATCCGACGACCAAACTTCGATCACTGTCGCCTCGGGGCGGCTTTTCTGCAATCCGCCGGCCGTCAGCCGTTCGGAATATCCGCTTTCCAGTTTCTGTGTCATGACCTCACGGTCGCCGCAACTGGAGGCCAGGGCCGGCGGTGCCGTTGCAGCCATGCCGAAAAGCAAAGAAAGACCAAGTAGACGCTTAAACATGACGAACTCCTTTCCATTGCGTGTCACGTCACGAAAAGGGGTTCCGCAAGAGGGGCGGTGCCCCTTGTATACCTATAATATTGGGTCTGAAGAGGCTGTTTTCAAACTCACAGGGCATAAAGACTCTGTTTTCACCCGCGCGCTATACGGCACCAACAGGCTCTTCCAGGCATTGCCGGACCTGGGCGCAGCAGGTAGTCACAATAGGAAAACACTGACAGGACAGCCTCATGCCCGCCAAACCCGCCCGCGCATGGCAACGTATGCTCTCCGGCCGCCGTCTGGATCTTTTGGACCCTACTCCGGTGGATATCGAGATTGAGGATATTGCCCACGGCCTGGCCTTTGTGGCGCGCTGGAACGGTCAGACCAGAGGCGATTTCGCCTATTCTGTAGCCGAGCATTCGCTGCTGGTGGAGGATATCTTCACCCGGATGCATCCCAAGGCACCGGTCAAATGGCGGCTGGCAGCGTTGCTGCATGACGCACCGGAATATGTGATCGGGGACATGATCTCGCCGGTCAAAGCCGCCGTCGGGCCGGGCTATGGTGAGCTGGACCTGCGTCTGACCGCAGCTATCCACCTGCGGTTCGGGCTGCCTGCGGCCTTGCCCAAGACAGTCAAGGCGCAGATCAAACGCGCCGACAAAATCAGTGCCTGGATGGAGGCGGTGCAGATCGCCGGGTTTTCCGAGAAAGAAGCCACAAAGTTCTTTGGCAGGCCGAATGAAGATATCGTCCGCAACCTGGAAATTCATCTTCGCCCGCCCGTTGAGGTACGGCAGGGTTTCGTGGCCCGGCATCTTGAGCTGCTTGAGCATATGTGACGTCTGACGGGCTGCACTGCTGCGGACAGAATCGCCAACCCTACGAGGATTGCCCGGCCAGGGATCCTGCCCTGCCGGTGCCACCAGTGTCTGTTCTGCTGTGTGCTGCCGGTCTTGCGTATCAAGCAAGTCAAGGATGGCGGCGCCGCCGAAAGGCGGAGGCGGACGGGCGTATCCGCCCGCGTGCTAAACGTTGTCTCTGCACGTCCCTCTAAGGGAACCTGTTCCTGGTGTGCCGGGGGTGTCAGGCCCGGCGGTGACCGCGATCAGGAGTCACTGTGGCAGACAGAAGAAAATTCCGCGTGAAGCAGCCGTGCGCAAGGACCGCAACACCTGCGGGCAGCTGCAGGTGGACGTTTCCGCCGACCGGCAAACGGCTGCTGCCGGGCTCAGCGCGGGCTGCGCTTGGCCAGAATCCGCTGCAGGGTGCGGCGGTGCATGTTCAGACGCCGGGCGGTTTCCGAGACGTTGCGGTCGCAAAGCTCGTAAATCCGCTGGATATGCTCCCAGCGCACCCGGTCAGCACTCATCGGGTTTTCCGGCGGCGGCGGCAGTTCGTCCTCGCTGGCCAGAAGCGCGTTCATGATGTCGGTGGCGTCGGCCGGCTTGGACAGGTAATCCGTCGCGCCGATCTTCACCGCGGCAACCGCAGTTGCGATGGCTCCGTATCCAGTCAGCACTACAACACGGCTGTCAGGCCGCTTCTCCCGCAGCACTTCGACCACATCCAGACCGTTGCCGTCTTCCAGCCGCAGGTCAACAACCGCATAGGCGGGCGGGCGGGCTGTCGCAATGGCACTGCCGGCAGCTACCGATCCTGCTGTTTCCACCTCAAAGCCGCGCTTTTCCATTGCCTTGGCCAGACGCCGCAGAAAGGGCTCGTCATCATCGACCAGCAGCAGCGTCTTATCAGGTCCAATTTCCTGCAGAGCAGTTTCGGCCATGCCCGGTCCTCCGCGAAGTTCTTATCTGTTCACGCAAGAATATGTCCGCGCGGGGGAAAAGGTCAAACAGCTATCCTGCCTCATATTTTCTCGATGAAGCAGGCAGCCTTTTCCGCCATCTGTTCGGCGGTTTCATCACGGCGGAAGAATTCCACAAAGCCGTCTTCGGGCAGCACCAGATAGGAGAAGGTGGAATGATCGACCAGGTAATAGTCCTCGTCACCATCGTTCTTCTTGAAGTAGGTTTTGTAAGCCTTGCTGGCCGCCTTCACCTGATCCAGAGAACCGGTCAGGCCGATCATCTTTTCATGCAGGTTTTCCGCGAAATCACCAACAGCTTCAGGGGTATCACGGTCCGGATCGATGGAAATAAAGACCGGGGTCACGCTGATCCCGCGGTCTGCCAGCACATCAACGGCATCGGCGTTGCGGGCCGAATCCATCGGGCAGACATCGGGGCAGAAAGTATAGCCGAAGTAGACGATCGAAGGCTCGGTGATTACATCCTTGTCGGTGACTGTCTCGCCCTTGGCGTTGATCAGCTCAAACGGCCCGCCGATGGTGTCCGCGCCGCCGGCGATCTGGCTGCTTCGGCACTGTGCGAATTTGTCACCCCCATTGCCTCCGCGGGTCATCATCCAGGCGCCGCCGACCAGGGCAGCAACAAAGGCGGCAGCAAAAATAGCATAAACGCGGGTCATGAGATCACACTTTTCGTCAGGGAAGGGTTGTTGATCGTTTGCAGCGCCAGACCTATCAAGAAATACAGCCGATGCAACTGGCGCACGGCGTCACATCTGCGGGAGCACCGAAGCACATGAGCGAACGCCCTTTCAGGCTGCTGAGCGGACAGGAGAACAGCAATTGGATCCGGCTGCGCACCCTGATCCTGCTGCGCTGGGTTGCGATTGCCGGCCAGGTCACTGCCATTCTGGTCGCCCAGTACCGCTTCAACCTGCAGCTGGAGCTGGCTTTGTGCTACCTCGCCATCGGCATCTCGGCCGCAGGAAACCTAATCGCCATCTTCGCTTTTCCGGAAAACAAGCGTCTGAGTGAGTTCGAAAATTTCCTGATGGTGCTGTTCGACCTGCTGCAGCTGGCGTTCCTCCTGTATCTGACCGGCGGACTCAACAACCCCTTTGCCTTGCTGGTGCTGGGGCCGGTGACCATCTCTGCTGCCGTCATGGGGCTGCGCTCCACCCTGATCATCGGCGCCACTGCCATCATCCTGGTCACCTTGATGGCCGAATTCCATCTGCCGCTGCGCACCGAGCAGGGTTTCATCCTGCGCATTCCGGATGTGTTCATCTTCGGCAACTGGATCGCCATCGTCATCGCCATCCTGTTCATCGGCGCCTATTCCTTCCGGGTCAGCAACGAGATGCGCTCAATGTCGGATGCGCTTAGCGCCACCCAGCTGGCCCTGTCCCGCGAGCAGAAGCTGACCGATCTGGGCGGGGTGGTTGCCGCCGCCGCGCATGAGCTGGGCACCCCGCTCGCCACAATCAAACTCACAAGCGCCGAACTGATCGAGGAGCTCGACGACCGCCCCGACCTGCGCGAGGACGCTGCCCTGATCCGCGAGCAGGCCGACCGCTGCCGTGATATCCTGCGCGGCATGGGCCGGGCCGGCAAAGACGATCTGCACCTGCGGCAGGCGCCGTTCTCTACGCTGGTGAACGAAGCCGCCGAACCGCATATGAACCGCGGTAAGGCGATTCTCTATAACGAAGAACCGCTGGAAGGCGGCGATTTCCAGCAGCCCACTGTCATGCGCAAACCCGAAATCATTCACGGGCTGCGGAATCTGGTGCAAAACGCCGTCGATTTTGCCCAATCCACCGTCTGGATCGACGCCGCCTGGAACGGCGAGCGGATTATTTTGCGCATATGCGATGACGGCCGGGGCTTCCCGCCTCAGCTCCTGGGCCGCATCGGTGACCCCTTTGTCCGCCGCCGCCGCGGCGAAAGCGAGCTCAGGCAGCGTCCGGAGTATGAAGGCATGGGCCTGGGCCTGTTCATAGCCAAGACTCTGCTGGAACGAACCGGTGCCCAACTGCGATTCGCCAATGGCTCGGATCCGTTCCAAACCCTCAGCCCGTACCGGGAACGCGGCGGCGCCGTAGTCGAGGTTTCCTGGCCGCGGAAGAAGATAGATGCGCTGGCCGGCGGCGGCAGCCCGGCTCTTGGAAAAAATATTCCTCTAGAAATTTAACTATTCACTTTTGGGCAACCAATTAAACTTGATTTAACCTTTATTAGGGAACCATGCCGGTAACGAGAGCTGAACTGGGCAAGAAACATGCAGAACTTCGCTTCGATCGAATGGTTTGTACTGGCAGCGCTGTGCGCCGCAACGGCGGCAGCCGCAGTCTGGTGGCTGTCACCCACGCCCCGGCGCCCCGGGCTGGAACATGACCTGCTGGCCGGCGACGGCCGCACCGATGCCGTGTTCCTGTTCGATGACAACAGCCTGATTGGCTGGTCCTCCGGAGCGCGCAAGTTCATCGGCGACCAAGCCGAAAACTTTGACTGGGGCATGCTCCGTGACCAGCTCGCCCGCAGCTACCCCGGCCTGCCCCAGTCTCCCGGATTCCTCAAGGATGTCGGCCCGCTGGTGCTGTCCGGCACCGCCTCGGCCGAAAGCCGCGAGGCGCATTGCGAATGGATCGACGGAGTCACCCGGGTGCAGCTGCGCCGCAGCACCCTGGAGGAGCAGAACAAATCCCTGGATCAGGAGCTCACCACCCTGCGCGCCGCGGTGCATCAGGCGCCCTACCCGGTCTGGCTGCAGTCAGAAGAGGGCAATGTCACCTGGTCCAACCTGGCTTATGACGATCTCAGCCAGAAGATCCGCGGCCGCAACGCCGATTTTGCCGAACCCCTGTTCACCGATCTGCACGACCCGATGACCAGCGGCAAGCCCGAGCGGATCAATATTCCGCTGCCGGAAAGCAACAAGAAGCTGTGGTACAACGTCTCCACCACCGAAACCGAGGCCGGCTGGCTGTGCCATGCGGTCGACGTGAACGCCGTGGTCGACGCCGAGGTTGCCCAGCGCAACTTTGTGCAGACCCTGGCCAAAACCTTTGCCCAGCTGTCGATCGGCCTGGCGATCTTTGACCGCAACCGCCAGCTGGTGCTGTTCAACCCGGTGCTGATCGACCTCACCGCCCTGCCCGCCAATTTCCTCAGTTCGCGCCCCAACTTGCTGACCTTCTTCGACCGGCTGCGCGATCAGCGGATGATGCCGGAACCCAAAAGCTATTCCAGCTGGCGCCACCAGATGGCCGACCTATTGGAAGCTGCCGCGGAAGGCCGGTATCAGGAAACCTGGTCGCTTCCGTCTGGTTCGGTCTACAAGGTTTCGGGCCGCCCTCATCCGGATGGCGCCATCGCCTTCCTGTTCGAGGATATCACCGCCGAGGTGACCCTCACCCGCCAGTTCCGCTCCGAACTGGAGATGGGTCAGTCGATCATGGATCAGATGGACGAGGCGATCGCGGTCTTTTCCAACGACGGCAGCATGAGCTTCTCCAACAGCGCCTATGACAGCCTGTGGCAGATGGATCCGGAAGCGAGCTTTGCCAAAGTATCGATCATGGATGCAAGCCGGGTCTGGCAGGACACCTGCGCCCCTACCCCGGTCTGGGGAGAAATCCGTGACTTTGCTGCCGGTTGCGACGAGCGCGACACCTGGTGGTCCCAAGTCCAGCTGCGCGACGGCACCCGGCTGATCTGCAAAGTTACGGCCATCCAGAACGGCGCGACTATGGTCAGCTTCCGGGCGCCGGAAGCAGCGGCCCTGCCCGCAGCCCAGGAGCGCTTCCCCGCTATTACCCAGGGCTGAGCCGGGAAACTGGCTTGCAGCAG
>JBFOLS010000256.1:0-2063 GCA_040830225.1 Leisingera sp. | reverse complement strand
CGCGCGCAGCGAGATCGGCGTTGCGGTAACCATCCCGCGCGCCCGCCAGGTTCCGGTTGTGCGCGGCTGTCTGTCTGTTCTGGCGGAATCGATTGCCGGTCTCGAAATCGGCGCTTTCCGTACCCGGGCCAATGGCCAGAGGGAGCGCCTTCTCGATCACCCGGTTATCAAGCTTTTGCGCAATCCGAACAGCCGGATCGACCGCTTCACCTTCATCCACTCTATTGTCGATGATCTGAGTTCTCACGGGGACTTCATCGCCGCAAAGATCTGGAATGACGATGGCGAACTCGTGTCATTGCGGCGCATTGATCCGGCATCGGGGGAAATGGAAGAGACCCGCGAAGGCACCAAGCGTTTCCGCTACACCGACAAGTTCGGCGAGACCCACACCCTTCTCGAAGAAGAAATGTGGCATATCCCGCGCCCTCCTGTGCTGGACGAAATCAAAGGCACCTCACCGATTTTGGTTGATGGGAAAGAGGCTATTGCCGTCGCAATCGCCCTGCAGAAATACGCGAACATCCTGTTCACGAACGACGCCACACCGCCGTATGTCTGGGCAATGCCGGAAGGGCAGAGTTTCAAGGACGTGGGGTCCAAGAAAAACTTTCTGGCCTCTATCCGCCGCTGGACCACCGGGAAGAACCGGCACCGCCCCGCGGTGCTTGAATACGGAATCAAGCCAGAGCGGCTCGGCCTGACGTCCGAAGAGGCGCAGTTTCTGGAGACCAGGCGCGAACCGTGGCTGGATCTGCTGCGCCTCTGGCGGGTTCCGCCGCATAAGCTGGGCATCCTTGAGCGCTCGACACACAACAACATCGAGCATCAATCGCTTGAGTTCGTGACCGACTGCCTGCGCCCGATTCTGGAGCTGATCGAGTCCTCGATCGCAAAATTCCTGCTGGAAGAAGAAGAGGTGGTCTTCGAGTTCAATGTCCGCAGTCTGCTGCGCGGCGATCTGAAGGCCCGGTATGACGCCTACGCCATGGGGCGGCAGTGGGGCTGGCTCAGCGTGAACGACGTTTTGCGCATGGAAAATGAAAACGGCATCGGCCCGGCCGGTGACCGCTACATTGAGCCGCTGAACATGGTGCCGGTTGGGGCCGGTATGGACCGCAGGGAAAAGCAGGAGGGCGTCGAGAAATCGATCGCCTACCTGCACGAAAGTGTAAGGCGCCACCGTGGCCGCCCAAGATTGGAGATTGTCAAAGATGCCGCATGAAATTGAACGTGTCCTGCAGGCCGCCGCGGGTGGCGTCTGGCTGATCGAGCCGGAAAAGGCGATGGCAATCATCGGCTTTCTGTCGCTTCGCGCTCAGGGCGGGGAAACAGAGTGGGCCGAAGCCGGAAACAAACCCGTCTATGCGATGCGCCCGGTACAGGGGCGCAAAGGAACGGTCCATTTGCTGCGCCTTCACGGGACGATCATGCCCCGCGGCGGCATGATGGCGCGGATGTCCGGCGGCGCGTCCCTGGAAATGTTCCAGAAGGCGTTTACGCAGGCCGCAAATGACGCCAACGCCTCGGCCATCGTGATCGACATCGATAGCCCTGGCGGCATGGTTTCCCAGGTGCCGGAAACGGCGGCAATGGTGCGTGCTGCCCGGCGTGCCGGCCGCCCGATCATCGCAGTCTCAAACTCCCTGGCGGCCTCTGCCGCCTATTGGATTGCCTCGGCCGCGGATGAGATCGTTGTGACACCTTCCGGGCGTGTTGGCTCGATCGGCGTTTACACGATGCATGACAACTTGGCCGAGGCTCTCGCCAAGGCTGGGATCGAGCGCTCTGTTATTTCGGCCGGCCCCCGGAAAACTGAAGGCCTTCCGTTTGCACCTCTTGGCAAGGAGGCCTTGGCGGCACTGCGCGCCGACATCAACAGCACGTACAGCATGTTCGTGCAGGAAGTGGCCAAGGGCCGCGGTGTTGATGCCGAGGTGGTCCGCGCTGACCCGGAAAAAGCGGCGGCTCACTTCGGCGGCGGCCGATCCTACCGGGCGCAAGAAGCTGTGCGGCTGGGCATGGCTGACCGGGTGGCAACACTTGATGAAACGCTCCAGCGG
>JBFOLS010000255.1:0-2624 GCA_040830225.1 Leisingera sp. | reverse complement strand
TGCCTTCTCAGCCTCTTTCAGTTGCAGGCTGGCGTTCAGCGCATCTTCCGCATGGCGGGAGACCGCAATCCCTAAGGTCTCTAACTTTGCCTCGGCCAGGTTGCGGTCCGCCTCCGCGCGGCTGAGCGCACGGGCTGCGTCAGCCACCCTCTGATCCGCTACGCGGCGCGCCTGCCGGGCGTTCTGGTCGGCCTGTGTCACCTCTTCCAGCTTGCGCAAGAGCATTTCATGCGCGGCACGGGCACCGTCGGCCTTGGCGCTGACGCGCTCCATCTCCTGCTTGAGCGCTTCCAACTTGTTGAGCTGTTCCAGCCGCAGGGCCGCCGCACTTGGCGCATCCTCGGCCCAGGCGCGGTAGCCGTCCCAGCGCCAAAGGTCGCCCTCAACCGTCACCAGCCGCTGGCCGGGGCGCAGCTGCACCTGCAGACCTGCGGCCGCGTCGCTGTCCACCAGCCCGATTTGCGCCACCCGGCGCGACAGAGCATCTGGGCCGGAAACAAACAGCGCCAGCGGCTGCACACCGTCCGGCAAGGGCGCATCGTGGTCGTAACCGGACAAGGCCACCCAGCCGGTCGGCCCGTCTTTGTCTGCCAAAGGCGCCCGCAAATCATCGGCCAGCGCCGCGCCCAGGGCCTTCTCATAGCCCGGTGCCACACTCAGTTCATCCAGGACCTGACCGCCTTCAGCCGTGTCGCGTTCCACCAATTTCGCCAACGCTGTGACTTCCGCGCGCAAGGCCCCCAGCTCGCCCTCAGCTTCAGAGCGCTGTGAGCGCGCCTCAGCCTCGCGGCTCTGGGTCTCGGTGCGCGCTTCATCAGCAGCCGCCAGCGCCTCTTCCGCCATTTCTGAAGCCTCGCGGGCCTCTTCCTCAGCCGTCACCGCCTTTTCGAACTTCTCCGAAGCAAGTTCCAAAGCTTCCTGCGCCTCGGCCTGGGCACCGCGGGCTTTCTCCGCCTCGCCTTCCGAGCGGCCAAGCGCACGCTGGCCATCCTCGACCGCCCGGCGGGCCGATTGGTGGCGTGCGGCAAGACGCGCCACATCCTCGGTCACCTGCGCCAGATGATCCTCGCGCGCCTGCAGGATCGAGCCTGCATCGCGCGCCAGCTCCGCAGCCTCGGCCAGCTTGCCGTCGTGGCCGTCACCAGCCTTGGACAGCTCACGCTGCTCCCATTCCAGCCGCTCGATGGTTTCACCCGCATCCTTGTTCAGCCCGGTCTCGCGCTCGATGTCGTTGCCTAACTGCACAATCCGGTTGCTGAGCCGTTCGATGGTCTGGCGCGCCTGCGCCTCCTGATCGCCCAGCGAATCCCGCTGGACCACCAGCCGCTGCAGGATAGCCGCGGCAATGGCCTCTTCTTCGCGCAGGGGCGGCAGTTTTTCCTCAAACGTGCCGCGCTGCGCCGCTGCCGCGCGCACCAGTGCCTCGGCCTTGGCAGCCTGTTCGACCCGTACCCGCAGCTCATCCTCAGAGGCCAGCCGCGCCTCATCCGCCTCGCGCCAGCGGCGATACAAGAGCATGCCTTCCGCCAGCCGCAGGTTTTCGCCGATCTCGCGGTAGCGCTGCGCCTGGCGTGCCTGTTTGGCCAGCTGTGCCAGCTGCGCCGCCAGCTGCTCGATCACGTCGTCGACACGCAGCAGGTTGGCTTCGGTGTTCTTCAGCTTCAGCTCCGCCTCGTGACGGCGCTGATAGAGGCCGGAGATCCCCGCCGCCTCTTCCAGAATCCGCCGCCGCGCCTTGGGTTTGGCGTTGATCAGTTCGGCAATCTGCCCCTGCCGCACCAGTGCCGGCGAATGGGCACCGGTCGAGGCATCGGCGAACAGCATCTGCACGTCACGTGCCCGCACATCCTTGCCGTTGGACTTATAGGCGCTGCCCACATCGCGGGTGATGCGGCGCACAATTTCCAGAGCATCCGCCTCATTGAACCCCGAAGGCGCCAGCCGTTCGGAATTGTCAATATTGAGGCTCACCTCGGCAAAGTTGCGCGCCGGGCGCGATGAGGTGCCGGCAAAGATCACATCCTCCATACCGCCGCCGCGCATCGCCTTGGCGCGGGTCTCGCCCATCACCCAGCGCAGAGCTTCGAGAAGATTTGATTTGCCGCAACCGTTCGGACCCACAACCCCTGTCAGCCCATCGGCAATGACCAGTTCGGTGGGATCAACAAAGCTTTTGAAGCCGTTCAGCCTGAGCTTGGAAAACCGCAAAGCTGCCCCTTCGTGATTCCGTATCGAGAAAGTTCAGCGGTTCCTATCGCGTGAGTCAACGCTCCGCACCCCCAAATCGGGGCAAATTCGCCTCAATCCCCACCATATCTTGTGGATAACCCGTATGATCCGGCAGTCTTTTGCCATGCGGCCCCGGTTCTGCCGTCAACCGGATCTCAGCAACCGCCCCAGCCGTGCAATCCCCTCTTCAATTGCGGCATGGTTGGAGTTCGAGAAGCTCAGCCGGATTGTGTTGGCACCGCTGCCATCGGCAAAAAACGCCTGCCCAGGGACAAAGGCCACTTTCTCCGTCTCCAGTGAACGGGCCAGCAAGGCGGCTCCGTCCGCGCCCTGGGGCAGGGTCATCCAGACAAACATTCCGCCCTCGGGCCGGGTCCACTCCACACCCTCAGGCA
>JBFOLS010000254.1:0-5131 GCA_040830225.1 Leisingera sp. | reverse complement strand
CACAGTCAGCGGCGAGAGCATGCTGCAGGTGGCGCCGGAACTGGCCACCATCACCCTTGGCGTGACCGAGGAGGCCGAAGAAGCGGCCGTCGCGATGTCTGCCGTGTCGGATTCAATGCGGGCGGTGATCGCCCGGCTGAAGGAGGCGGGTATCGCCGCCGAAGACATGCAGACAAAGCGGATCGCTATGCACCCGGTGTGGTCGCAGGACCGGTCTTATGACAGCGGCGGGCGGCGCGAGATCACCGGTTTTCAGGCCTCCAATTCGTTGATGGTCCGGGTGCGCGACCTGGAGAGGCTGGGCCCGGTCTTGGATACGGTGCTGACCGCTGGGGCCAATCAGTTCCAGGGGCTGTCGTTTGGCGTGGAGGACCCCTCAGCAGTTACGGATCAGATCCGCGGTGCGGCGGTGAAGGATGCCATCCGCAAGGCGCAGCAGCTGGCAGAGGCCGCGGGCATGGAACTGGGGCCGGTGCGCTCGATTTCCGAACATGGCAACGGCGGAGGCCGCCCAATGATGGCGATGGAGATGGCCCGCAGCGATGCGATGCCCATTGAGGCCGGCGAACTGACTTTTACCCACAATGTCTCGGTTGTATTCGACATGAGCGTGCCGGGCGGCGAATAAATCCCGGCCGAAAAAAAGCCGGGCAGGGCGCCCGGCTTTTCCACTTAGTGTAAGGCCGTGGGTCAGGCGCAGGCCTTGGCCAGCGCCTGGTCCAGATCGCGGATCAGGTCGTCTGCATCCTCAATGCCGATCGAGACCCGCACCACATTCGGGCTGGCGCCCGCAGCTTCCTGCTGTTCGGGTGTCAGCTGGCGGTGGGTGGTCGACGCCGAGTGGATGATCAGCGAGCGGGTGTCGCCGAGGTTGGCCACATGGCTGAAGATCTCAAGCGAATCCACCAGCTTAATGCAGGCCTCATAGCCGCCCTTGACTGCAAAGGTGAACAGCCCGCCGGTGCCCTTGGGGTAACAGGCCTTGGCGCGCTCATTGTAGGGCGAAGAGGGCAGGCCTGCGTAGGTCACATAATCGATGCGCTCGTCCTGCTCGAGCCAGGCGGCGATCTTTTCGGCATTCTCGCAGTGTTTCTGCATCCGCAGCGACAGCGTTTCGATGCCTAGGAGCGTGTAATGCGCCGCCTGCGGGTTCATCGTCATGCCCAGGTCGCGAAGGCCGATGGCGATGCCGTGGAAAGTGAAGGCGAGCGGGCCGAAGGTCTCATGGAACTTGAGGCCGTGGTACGCGTCCTCCGGTGCCGACAGGGACGGGAATTTGTCGTTGGCGGACCAGTCGAACTTGCCGCTGTCGATGACGCAACCGCCGGTGACGGTGCCGTTGCCGGTCAGGTATTTGGTGGTGGAATGCACCACCAGCGTTGCGCCGTGGTCGATCGGGCGGCAGAGATAGGGGGTCGCAGAGGTGTTGTCGACAATCAGCGGAATGCCCGCGGCGTCGGAAATATCTGCGAGTGCCCGGATGTCAGTGACGTATCCGCCGGGGTTGGCTACGGATTCGCAGAACACCGCGCGGGTGTTTTCGTCGATGGCGGCTTTCACTGCATCGAGGTCATCGGTGTCGACGAATTTCGCCGACCAGCCGAAGCGCTTGATGGTCTGGCTGAACTGGGTGACGGTGCCGCCGTACAACCGGGTTGAGGCAATCACATTGCAGCCCGGCCCCATCAGCGGGAACAGCGCCATGATTTGGGCTGCGTGGCCGGAGGAGCAGCATACTGCGCCGACGCCGCCCTCCAGCGTCGCCAGCCGCTCTTGCAGCACGGCCACGGTCGGGTTGGTCAGGCGGGAATAAATGAACCCCACTTCCTGAAGGTTGAACAGGGCAGCGGCGTGCTCGGCGTCGCGGAACACATAGGCCGTGCTCTGGTAGATCGGGGTCTGGCGGGCGCCGGTGGCCGGGTCAGGTTTGGCGCCGGCATGGATCTGCAAGGTGTCAAAACCGTAAGACGGGGCGTCGGTCATGAGAATGTCTCCCTGAAAAGTAATCTGTCTCGCGCGCACCACAGCACGGCAGCGCGCAGAAGGCAATTCCGCGAATGCCGCAGAGGGGCTCATGCCTGCTTCCGGGCACCCTTGGCTATTCTGAAGCCCGGGACGGAATTCAGCGCATCCAGAAGCCTTCTGACTTGATCCGGTTGCGGATGGCCTGTTCGCGGCGGGGCAGGTTGCCGCGGTCGAACAGCGCCCGGACCTTTTCACCGCGGCCCTGGTAGACCATCCGCTTGATGGGTTCGTACCCTTTCAGAACTTTCTTGATCCGGTTCGGTGCCGAGACATCGTGCAGAATCTCAACCACCCGGTCGCTCTCCCGGGCGTACAAAAGCGGAAACAGCCGGTAATGACAGCTGACCTCTCCGTCCAGATAGCCTTGCGGCAGCGCATTGCGGCCGCCGCCGAAGGAATGGATCACCAGCGGCAGGACAACCTGGTCCAGCCAGGGATCCAGCGGCTGGCAGACCAGCTCAGGTGGCGGATCGCTCAGCACCGACTGCGCATAAACCAGGAAGCGCTTGCCAAAGGCCCGCGGGCAGGCGCCGAAAAAGAAGCCCGCGTTGAAGTACAGATAGCGCTTCCAGAACTCGTCGGGCTGACTCAGGTCCAGGCTGGACAGGAAATCCAGCCCGAAGCGGGCATAGAGCGACTGCCAGATCCCGCTGTAACCGGGCCCGTAAAGCGAAGGCTTGGGCCAGGTGCCCTCCACCCGCAGCGACGCCGACGGCCGGGAAAAATCAAACGGCACATCCGTCAACTCGCCGGTGATCAGCGTATCGGTATCGAAGAACACAAAGGGCTCGCTCTTGGGCAGCGCCTGCAGCGCTTCGATCTTGTTGCCATAGGGGTAGGCCGCACCAAACACCTTGTTTTCGAACGGCAGGATCTCCGCCCCCAGGTCCGTCAGCGCCTGCAGCACCTCCTGATTGCGGATGCTGGGATCCCTGTCCCACAAGGGCCCCGGCTGCGGCATAGCTACAAACAGCCGTCCTGAAAAACCGGGCGAACAATGGCGCAAAGAGGCCGCAAACAGCAGCGCCTCATACTGCAGCCGGCCCGCCTGGCCGACGATCATTACATTGAAGGGGGCATTTGCCATTGTTTTCCCCGTTTTCCGTCTCTTCCGGGCGGATAGGACTGCCTGATAGATTAGCTACAAGCCTGCACAGGGCCGCGCAACAGGTCCGGGCATAAATTCAAGCGGCATTGTGCTATGCAGGACTCATTAGAGGAGAACAGAGATGATTGACGTGATCCTGGCCATCATTGCGGCCGCCGCGCAGCCCGGCGCTGAAACCGGTGCCACAGCAAATGCCGCGGTGCCGGATCCGGTTCCAGCGGACGTGCAAGAACCGGTGCAAACGGCTCTGGCCGCCGAACCGCAGCAGGCCACCGGGCGGTTCACCACCGCGCTGGAAGTGAAGCCGATCCTGGCTGCCACAAAGGCCAACTGGATCCATGTGCGCGAGTTCGATGGCCAGGACCTGCTTTATGTCACCCACCTCTGGTCCTGGCGCTGCGGCCTGGCCCAGGTCAAGCTGGGGGTGAACGGGCACGCGCTGGAGATCTGGCCGCTGCCGGACTGCCATCTGGACGAGGGTTTTCCCAACATGATCAAGGAAGAGGACGGGCTGCCCTACCGCAGCTATCCTCTCGGCTCGATCCAGCAGATTGCAGTGGAAGTCACTTACGACGACCTGAGCACCGAAGGCTATGTGTTCGGCCGCAACGGCCAGCCGCTGCCGTGACGGTTTAACTGGAGGCAAGCGCAAGGCTGCACCTTTGCCGACGGGGCGGGCACAGCGGCCCCCTGCCTTAGGGCGCCACAAGGGTGACGCCGGGCAGCCGCTGGATCGCGTAGAGATCCTCTTCATAGATCTCGCTCATCTGCTCGACCAGAGCTTCGGTCCAGCCGGGAAAGTCGAGCTCTTCCTCCAGCGCATCTTCCCGCGCGAACTTGTCCAGAAAGGCGGCATAGACCCGCCGCCTGTGGACCCCGGTTATGTCCGGATGCGCTTCGAGATAGGCCCGCAGCCGCTCCATTCCGGCGGGCTGCATGATGGTGGCCAGCAGGTCCATCCGGCCTTTCAGGGCTTCACCCGCCTCCAGTTCCGCCAGTTCGCGCAGCACCTGGTCCCAGATCAGCGGCAGATCTTCGTAGCACCAGACGGTGACCGGCATCTGCGGCACCGCCTGCCGCATCCGCGCCAGCAGTCCGGACCAGCGCAGCTGCAGCGGGTCACAGTCCTGCATGATCCGGCGGACGGCGCCGCGGGCGGACCTGGCAAACAGCGCCGGGAGAAAGCTGGCCGGGTTGCGCAGCGCCATGCAGATCTCCAGCTGATCATAGGGAAACAACGCCTGCAGCGACTGCAGCCGCTCTTCAGCTTCCGGGTAAAGGAGCGTTCCTTGCAGTGCGTGGCGCGGTGAGCCGAAGAAATGCGGATTGGAGAGAACCACCCGGCTGGCCTGGCTGTCATCCAGTATCGCGTCCCACAGGACTTCCGGTGCCTCCTTGGCGGCGCTGCCGCTCTTCATTGCCTCCATGCATTCTTTCAGCAGCGTCCGGTAGCGGCCGGGGCCGGGCACGGCAGTCCCCTGTTTTGCCAGCGAACCTGTATTCTTCAGAAGGGATTTCAGCAGCAGGTCCTCTTCTGTGGCATGCGCCCCGCAGTGAATGATGACCTGCATGACCTGATCCGTTTTTGCCTGCGCTTCGCCCTCAGGACTACTGCCGCCGGGCAGCCAGGTCAAACCTTGGTGGACAGCGAGGCTTCTGAACCGTCTGTGTGGCTCCGCATTCCGCCGACTGCGGCAACGGCCGGCACAAGGGGACGGGGCTGCCAGGACCAGTCCTGGAGCAGGCAAAACGGGGATCAGTCCTGAAGTTCAACAGACTGTCCGGTATCGGCTTGACGGTCATTCAGGACTTTAGTAGGTCTCCGCCATCCGGTCCGGGATGGCACGGTTTATGTTTTGCCGGGTTGCCCGGGGACAAGGCCGCATTCGGTGTTCAATACTGGATAAGTAGTGTGTGTGCCCCTATAGCTCAGCTGGTAGAGCAACTGATTTGTAATCAGTAGGTCCGCGGTTCGAGTCCGTGTGGGGGCACCATTTT
>JBFOLS010000253.1:0-2618 GCA_040830225.1 Leisingera sp. | reverse complement strand
GGGTGGATGTGGGGATGGGTCATTCTGGTCTCCCTGGAGTGATCTTGGCCTGCGCGCATCAGTAGGTCGCAAGCGATGGGCCGCCGGCCTGGGGGGCAGGCGGGAATTCGCGGGTGAGCTGCTCGGTAAAATTTTGTTTTTGTTTGCTATAGTCCGGATGAAAGTAAAGATTTACGTGTTCGCCCGGGTCAGAGGCGAGGTGGAACATCTCCCCCCACTCCGGGTTCTCCGGATACAGGGTGAAACGCCAGTCCTCGTTCAGCAGGGTCTGGTTGTAGGTGTCCATGCGGGTACGCGGGTGATACTCGGCATAGAAGGTCTCGCGACCTGATGTTTTGGGGGAGGCGAGCATGGGCTGGAAGGACGTGCCGTCGGTTTTTTGGGCTGGCAGGGCGAGGTGGTCCTGCAGGGTGGCGCGCAGGTCCAGGTGGCTGGTGATGCCCTCCCGGTCGCCGGGAGTGACGCCGGGGCCTGCGATGATCAGCGGCACATGCAAGAGCGGGCGGTAGGGGGAGGGGCCCTTGCGGATCAGCCCGTGGTCGCCCAGCAGCTCGCCATGGTCGGAGGTGAAGATGATCAGGGTGTCCTCGGTCAGCCCCTGTGTGTCCAGCTGGGTGAGGATGCGGCCGATGCCGTCGTCGATCATCGAGACCATGCCGTAAGTATGGGCGATGGCCTGGCGCAGGGAGGCGTCCGAGAAGCGCCTGGTGGTCTGCATGAAGCCCTGCTCGCGCGGGGGGCCGGGGTTGCGCAGGAAGTCGACGTAGCTGCTGGCGGCTTCCTCGCGGTCATTGTCCAGAATGTAGGAGGGCATCGCGGCGAGTTCGTCCGGGACCAGGGCCGGGGCAGGAACTTCTGCCGGGTCGTACATGTCGCACCAGGGCGCGGGCGGCGAGAACGGGTGGTGCGGGTCGGGGTAGGAGACGAAGAGGAAGAAGGGGGCATCGCCGCTTTGGTCCTGCAGGAAATGGCAGGCGCGGTCAGTGATCCAGCTGTTGTAGTGGAGCTCCGCCGGGATGGCGGATTTCCAGACCTCGTCCATGTCTTCGGGCGGCTGCTCCAGCGCGTTTTCGGGGAGGTAAAGGGCGGCGGCTTCGGGGGCGGTTTCACGCAGCCAGTTGGCGTAGTGGCCGCCCTCAGTGGCGCTGACGGATTCGCCGATCAGGATGTCGACGGAGTCAAAGCCGTAAAAGGGACCGGTCCAGCCCGCGCTTTGCGGCAGCTCCCAGAAGGCGTTGCTGTCGGGCATTTCGTGTTCGGCGCCAGCGAGGATGGGCTGGAAGTGGAACTTGCCCGCGCCGTGGGTGCGGTAGCCGGCTGCCTTCAAGTCATGGGTTATCAGCGGCAGGTCCTGGAGCAGGGCGACGCCGTTGCGGGTAAGGCCGTGGTGGCGGGCGAACAGGCCCGAAAACAGGGTAGAGCGGCTGGGCGAGCAGATCTGATGCGGGGTGAAATGGTTGCGGAACACCGCGCCGCGGGCGGCGAGGGCGTCGATCTGCGGGGTCTGCACAACCGGGTTGCCGGTGCAACCAAGGCTGTCGGCGCGCTGCTGGTCGGTCATGATCAGGATGACATTCGGAGGCGTGGGGGGCGGCATAGGGGTCCTCTGCGGTTGCGGCGCAGGGACGGTAGCGGGCCAGAGAGATTTGGAAAAATACTATGTTTTTCCCATGATATTCGTAGAATGAATATCATGTTCAGTCAGAAGCAGCTCGAAGTGTTCCGCGCGGTGATGTCCACTGGCTCTGTCTCCGCCGCCGGGCGGCGGCTGAACCTGTCGCAGCCGAGCGTCAGCCGGATCCTGGGCGATCTGGAGCGGCAGTTCGGGGTGCCGTTGTTTCAGCGCAAGAGCAAGGGCGTGCATCCGACGCCGGAGGCGGAGGCGTTTCTGGAGGAGGTGGAGCGGAACTATTTGGTGCTGTCGAACCTCGAGGAGGCGGCGGCGCAGATCGCCCGCAAGGAACGCGGCACGCTGTCGATTGCCACCATCACCGCAGCCTCGCTGGAGATCGTGCCGCGCGCGCTGGAGCGGCTGGGGGTGCGGGAGAAGCAGATCAAGGTGTCCTGGCAGGTGAAGTCCTCGAAATGGGTGCTGGATTTTGCCCGGTCAGGGACACTGAAAACCGGCTTTGCCAATGTGCTGCATATGCCGACGGGGATGCATCTGCTGTTTGAGGGCGCGGTGCCGCATATGGTCTTTGTGCCGGAGGGGCATGTTCTGGCCGGTGAGACTGGTCCGCTGCTGTTAAGGGAGCTGCGCGGCGCGCCTCTGATCGGTCTTCTGGGGCAGGTGGCGGATGAGCTGGCGCTGCGCAATATAGGCTCTAACACAGGAGCACCGATGACGGCGGAGACCTCGCTGGCGGCGCTGACGCTGTCGCAGCATTGCGGCGGCCTGCCGGTGGTCGACGCCTTTACCGCGCATTACTGGCAGCAGCGTCACGGCGGGGCGGCGCGCATCGTGCCGGACCTGCCGGCCTACCGCTTTGCGGTGTTTGAGCCGCATGGCAGCCGGGCGTCGATGATCGACCGGGAGTTTCAGGCCTGCCTGATTGATGAAATCAAGTGGATCATGAGCTGGGCCGGGGCTGAAGTTCTCTAATTAGGATCTGTTCCTG
>JBFOLS010000252.1:0-3773 GCA_040830225.1 Leisingera sp. | reverse complement strand
TGGCCTGCGATCAACTTCTTCTGGAATACCTGGGTCGACCCGCATTCGCATCACATCATGACCGAGGAGTCCCACTCCCGTCCCGGCGACTATGTGGCGATGCGGGCGCTGGAGGATCTGGTCTGCGTCTCCACCGCCTGCCCGGACGATATCGACCCGATCAACGGCTGGAACCCGACCGATGTGCATGTGCGCATCTACCGCCCCGAAACACCCCTGCGCCGCGCTGTTGCCTACCGCGAAAAGGAAGACGCCCCGATGTCGATCAGCCAGAACTCCGCCTTTCATGACCGGCTAGAGCCGCTGACCCAGCATTTTGCCCCGGCGCGCGATCTGTGGGCACCGGTGAGCTTCCCGTCGCACGGCACCACCGGTGAATACTGGGCCTGCCGCAATGCGGTGACGGTGCAGGATATGAGCGGGTTGCGGAAGTATGACATCGCCGGCCCCGATGCCGAGGTGCTGCTGCAGCGGGCCACCACCCGCAACGTGGCGAAACTGGCGGTCTGGCGCGGCTCCTACACATTGATGTGCGACGAGGCCGGCACGGTGATTGATGACGGCACCCTGTTCCGGCTGGCGCCCGACCTGTTCCGCTGGTGCTGCGGCTCGGAAGAAAGCGGCCGGGTGCTGGAGACGCTGGCGCAGCAGATGGGGCTGCAGGTGCGCATTCACGACATGCGCGGGGCGATGCCCAACCTGGCGATCCAGGGGCCCAAGTCGCGTGATTTGCTGCGCAAAATCGCCTTTACCCAGCCGCATGTGCCGCGGCTGGATCAGCTGAAATGGTTTGGCGTCACCGTTGCACGGCTCCATGACCGGGAGGGCGCGCCGTTTATGCTGTCGCGCTCCGGTTACACCGGTGAGCTGGGCTATGAGATTTTCTGCGCCAAGGCGGATGCGCTGGCGATCTGGGATGCGGCGATGGAGGCGGGCGAGGAGTTCGGGATCACCCCGATGGGCTCTGCCGCGCTGGAGATCATCCGGATCGAGGCCGGGCTGGCCGCCGCCAATGCGGAATTTGCGCCGGGCGTGGATGCGTTTGAGGCGGGCCTTGGCTTTGCCGTTGATCTGACCAAGCCGGAGTTCACCGGCAAGGCGGCGCTGGAGCGCAATGCGCGCACGCCGCGCCGGGTTCTGAAGGGGCTGCTCTTGGGCTGCAACGACGTGCCATTGCACGGCAGCCCGGTCTATGACGGCGAGCGGCAGGTCGGGGTGGTGACCTCGGCCACCCGCTCGCCCTCGCTGGAGCATGCCATCGCCATTGCCCGGCTCGGTATCGAACACGCTGTGAACGGCACCCGGCTGGAGGTCGGCCAGTTGGACGGCCGGATGAAGCGCCTGGGCGCCACCGTTGCCGATATTCCCTTCATAGACCCGCAGCGTAAGCGGGCCCGCGCCTGAGCGGCGCCTAACCTCACATCAACAGGAGAGAGAAAACGATGAAACATCTTGCGTTAGCCACTGCTATTGCCGCTTTGGGCACCGGTGCCATGGCACAGGAGAAGGTCATGGTGGGCGAGCCCAGCTGGCCCGGCGCCAAGATCATGAGCCGGATCATCGCCCAGGTGATCGAAACCCGCCTGGGCGGTGAGGCAGGATATGCCCCGGGCGCCAATGCGGTGATCTTTGCCGCGATGGATGGCGGCCGCGGCGATATCGACGTGCATCCGGACGTCTGGCTGCCGAACCAATCGTCTTTCACCGACGAATATGTCGACCAGAAAGGCACCGTGGCCTTGTCCTCGGGCAGCTATGAGGGACGTTCGGGCTTCTGCACCCCGACCTATATGGCCGAGGAGCACGGCATGAAGTCGGTCTTTGACCTCGCCACCCCGGCTGCACAGGAAGCTTATGACACCAATGGCGACGGCAAGGGCGAGATCTGGGTCGGCGCTTCGGGTTGGGCTTCGACCAATGTGCACAAGGTGAAGGTGCGCGACTACGGCATCGAGACCTTTCTGGAGCCGTCGACCGAGGATGAGACGGTGTTCTATTCACGGCTGAAGGATGCGGTGGACCAGAAAGAAGGCGTCGTCTTCTACTGTTACAAGCCGCACTATGTGCATGCGCTCTATGACGTGACGATGATCGAAGAGCCGGAGCACGACCCGGAAACCTACAAAATCATCCAGCCGGATCAGGATGCGGATTGGTACAGCAAATCCTCGATCACAACGGGCGACCGGGTGAAGACGGTGACCGTGGCCTATTCCAAGTCGCTGGAGCAGCGGAACCCGGCGGCGGCGTCTTTCCTGAGCCAGATCGACATGGACGCAGGCGAGCTGTCGAAGCTCACCTATCAGGTGGTGATCCAGGGCCAGGAGATCGACACGGCGGTGTCGGACTGGTTGGCAGCAAATGGTGCCATTGTCGACGGCTGGCTTGGCCTCAACTGACCGAAACCTTTGGCCCTGCCGCCCCATGCGGCGGCGGGTTCCATGCAAGATTTATGAAGACAGGGGGAGGCCATGGCGGGTGACATCGCAATTGACGCACGCGGCGTCTGGAAGATTTTCGGGGCGCGCTCGGCTGAGGCGCTGAAGGCCATTCATGCGGAAGGGCTAACCAAGCCGGAAGTTCTGGAGCGGTTCAACTGCGTAGTGGGTGTGGCGGATGCCAGTTTCCAGATCGAACGCGGCGAGCTGTTCTGTGTGATGGGGCTGTCGGGCTCCGGTAAATCAACGCTGGTGCGCCATGTGAACCGGCTGTTGGAGCCCACGGCCGGTCATATCCACATCAACGGCGACGATGTAATGGGGCTGAATGCCGAAGGCCTGCGCGACCTGCGCAACCGGCGGGTGGCGATGGGGGTTCAGAACTTCGGCCTGATGCCGCACCGCACGGTTCGCGACAATGTGGCGATGCCGCTGGAGATCCGGGGCACCGGCAAGGCGCGCCGCTGGGAAGAGGCCGACCGGGTGCTGGAGCTGGTTGAGCTCAGCGGCTGGGAAGACAAATACGCCCACGAGCTTTCGGGCGGCATGCAGCAGCGGGTGGGCCTGGCGCGCGCGATTGCTTCGGACCCCGAGATCCTCTTGATGGACGAACCCTTCTCGGCGCTGGACCCGCTGATCCGCAAGCAGCTTCAGGACCAGTTCATGGAGCTCTCCCGCAAGCTGGGCAAGACCACCATGTTCATCACCCATGACCTGGATGAGGCGATCCGCATCGGCCACCGCATCGCCATCATGAAGGACGGGCGTATCGTGCAGATCGGCACGCCGGAGGAGATCATCCTCAATCCGGCTGACGACTATGTGGCGGACTTTGTGGCCGGCATCTCGAAGCTCAACATGATCTTTGCCCATTCGGTGATGAGGCCGGTGGCAGAGTTCGAAGCCACCCACGGCGCCCTGCCGGCCGATGCCAGGGTGGCGCGTCCCGATATGGATCTGAGCGACCTGATGGACCTGGCTGTCGACGGCCATGGCATCGTCAAGGTGGCGGATGCGGGCAGCACCGTCGGGGTGATCAACCGCGCGGGGCTGATCCGCGCCATTCAGGACAGCCAGGCGTAAGGAGGCGATGATGAAACACATCGACCAATCACAGATCAAACCGGAAACCGCAGGGCGTCTGAGCGCATTGGTGGGGGAGTTCACCGGTCAGTCGCAGGCCTATTACCAGCAGGTCTTCGGCTACATGATGGAGGCGCCGGGCTACCGCTTTACTCTGAACTGGGCGGCGGGTCTCTTGGGGCCGGTCTGGTTCGGGGCGCGGGGCCTGTGGTCCTGGTTCCTGGGCTTCTTGGTGCTGGAAACCCTGGCCTT
>JBFOLS010000251.1:0-11398 GCA_040830225.1 Leisingera sp. | reverse complement strand
GCCTTCGACCATGGTGCGCAGTTTCGAGCCGCTCATCGGGCCGTCCTGGATCACAACCGCGCCGCTCTTCTCCATGAACGGGTTGCAATAGGCCGCTTCCTGCGCCGCCTGATAGCTGCCGCCCCAGCTGGCAAAGACCATTTCGCGGCCCGAAAGATCCGCCGCGGCCATTGCCTGGCCGGTGCCAGCGGCCAGCGCGGCAGCGGAAACACCCGCGGCCAGGGATGTTGTCAGGAATGTGCGGCGGCTCAGCGCCGCCTTGGGTTTGCGTTCAGTCATGATTTCCTCCCTAAGGTAGACTGTAGTGTGAGTGACGCGCCGGAACCGTCTTTAAGCGGCTTTCTTGGCGCGGAAATGCGGGATGACGCGGTCGGCGAACAGCTCGACAGTGCGCTGTGCCACCTCATGCGGCAGCCCGAAGGTGGGGCCGATCATGATGTGATCGATGCCGATCGCCTGATAGCGCTCCAGCTTGGCGATGATTTCGTCCGGCGTGCCGAAAAGCAGGTTTTCCTTGAGGTTTTCCGGCTGGTACTCGCCGCGCGCGGCGACGGTGTCAAAGTCCACTGGCTCCGGGAAGCCGTTTTCCACGGTGCCTGCATTCTTGAACAGGTTCTCGAAGTTGCGGCCAAAGTTGACCACCGAAGACACAGCCGTATCGAGCACCGATGGATCGTCATAAACGCAGCACACCCGCATGGTGGCGTGGGTCAGGCCTTCCGGGTTGCCGGCCACTTCTTTCGCGGCACGGAATTTGGCCTCCAAATCCTCGACCTCGGCAAAATCCTTGCGCAGCGCGGTGGACATCACGTTGCAATTATTCTTCAGCGCAAACTCAAAGGTGTTCTGGTCGCGCGCAGCTACCCACATGCTGGGCGCCTTGCCCAGGGGTTTCGGCACACAGGCAACCGAGGGGAAGTTCCAGATTTCGCCTTCATGGGCATAATCGCCCTCCCACAGCCGCTGCACCGCCGGGATGATCTCGCGCAGGTAGCGGCCGCCTTCGCCCTGCGGCATGCCGCCGGCCATGCGGTCGAACTCATACTGATAGGCGCCGCGGCCCAGCCCCAGCTCCAGCCGCCCGCCGGTGAGGATATCGCAGAGCGCTGCCTCGCCCGCCAGCCGGATCGGGTTCCAATAGGGCGCGGCCACCACCCCGGTGCCCAGCCGCACATTCTCGGTGTGGTTGCCCCAATGGGCCAGCAGCTGGAACGGGTTGGGAGAGATGGTGAGCTCAATCGTGTGATGCTCGGCGGTCCAGACGATATCGAACCCGCCCTGGTCGGCGATCTTCACCAGATCCAGCGCTTCCGCAGCGACCTGATCCATGCCCTTGGCGGTGTCGAACCGCGCCATGTTGACGACAATGGAGAACTTCATGGGAACAATCCTATTTGTTGACGCGCATCACAAAGGCGTCCTGCTGGGCGCCCGAATAGTCGATCACGACTGTCTTGATGCGGCTGAACTCTTCGATGGCGGCAAAGCCGTTGTGTTTGCCGTAGCCCGAGTCCTTGTGCCCGCCTGAGGGGGACATGACAGAGGGGCTGCGGTAGGTGTTGATCCAGACCATGCCGGCCTCGATCCTGCGCATGAAGCGCAGCGCGCGTTGGATGTTCTGCGTCCAGATGCCCGAGGCCAGCGCAAAGTCGCTGTCATTGGCCTGCTTCATAAGGTCATCGTCGTCGCGGAATTTCAGAATGGCGAGCACCGGGCCGAAAATCTCTTCCCTGGCGATGCGCATGCCGTTGGTGACATCGGTGAAAATCGAGGGTTCAACAAACCAACCGTCACCCAGCCCCTCGGGCCGCCCGCCGCCAAAGGCGAGGGTGGCGCCTTCTGCCTGGGCGCTTTTGGTGAAGTCTTCGACCTTCTCCACCTGGCTCCACAGCGCCAGCGGCCCCAGCTGCACGTCGTCCCGGCGCGGATCGCCAATGTTGATCGATTTGGCCTTTGCGAGGATCTTGGCGACCACCTCGTCATAGACGCTTTCCTGGATGAAACAGCGCGAGCCCGCCACGCATGTTTGCCCGGCAGCGGCAAAGATCCCGGCCACCACGCCATTGGCGGCCGCATCCAGATCGGCATCGTCGCAGACCACATGAGGGGACTTGCCGCCCAGCTCCAGCGCCGCAGGGGTCAGCTGCTCCGCCGCACCCTTGGCGATCACCTTGCCGGTGGCCGGGCCGCCGGTGAAGTCGATCTTGTTGACGCTAGGGTGGGTGATCAGCGCATTACCCGCGGTGTGTCCCAGCCCGGTCACCACATTGAACACCCCGTCGGGAAAGCCCGCTTCCTTCATCAGCCCGGCAAAGGCAATGGCGCCGGCCGAGGCATGTTCCGAGGGTTTCACCACCACCGCGTTGCCGCAGGCGAGGCACGGCGCCAGCGCCCGCATCATCATGAACAGCGGCGAGTTCCAGGGGATGATCACCGCCACCACACCCAGCGGCTCGCGCACGGTGAAATTCAGCATGTCGGGCTTGTTGACCGGGATCGTGGTGCCCTCGATCTTGTCGGCCATGCCCGCGAAATAGCGCAAAGCCACCGGCAGCGCCTGGCTCAGCGCCCGCATCTCGCGCAACAGCTTGCCGTTGTCCTTGGTCTCAACCTCTGCCAGCCGCTCCACATGCGCGTCCAGCAGATCTGCCAGCTTCAGCATCAGCAGGCCGCGCTGGCTTTGCGTTATGTCGCGCCAGGCCGGGTTGTTCATCGCCGCATTGGCAGCTTTCACGGCAGCGTCCACTTCGGCATCGGTGCAATCCGGCACCTGGCACCAAACCTCGCCGGTGGCCGGATCATAGCTGTCAATCGGCGTCCCGGCCGAGGCCATGTATTCGCCGCCGATGTAAAACGGCAGGCAAGTGTCAGTAAGGGTATCTACGGTGAAAGCTTTCACGAGGAGCTCTCCTGATCGGTGATGAATTTGGTCCAGGGGGTGGCGCTGCGCTCAATCGGGTTGATCTGCCCGGCGCTGGTTGAGCCATCGACGTAAAGCCCGAACCGCGCTTGGGCGTATTCGCTTTGGAACCGGCCCAGGATTGACCTTACCTGCGGCAACGCCACTTCCTGCAAGGGCAGGCCATCGACCGGAAACAGGTGCAGGTCGCCTTCTGCAGCGCCAAACTCCATATCGCCCTGGAAAATCAGCCAGGTGGCATTGCCTGAGGGTGCATCAAAAACCGAGTAGAGAAAGCCCAGTTCCGCCGCGATGCCTTGCTTGGCGAGCGATTTCTCCAGCGCTGCGCGGCCTTCGCGGAACCCCGCGCATACATCACCCATCGGTAGCGACCAGCCGTCAGGCGTCTTGCGCAGCAGCACCTCGCCGCCGCAATCCAGCACGCAGCCCACCCGTACGCCGCCATGGTGTGAGACGGAGTCGGCGGCCTCCTCGGCCAGACCCAAGTCCAGATAGTGGCCGCGCAGGTATGCCAGCGGACGCCCGTCTGTCTGTCCGAAATCGGTGATCTGACCGATCAGGATCACATGATCTCCGGCATCCACCAGATTGTCGATGGTGCAGTCAAACCAAGCCACAGCATTCTCGATCAGCGGCGTGCCTTCAGCACCTTCGCGCCAGGCGGTTTCTGCGAAGCGGTCCTCAACCTTGGAAGCAAAGCGGTTCGACACGTCCTTCTGTGCCTCGCCAAGAATATTGACCGCAAAGCGGCCGGCCTGGGAGAAGTGGCCGATGTTGGAAGAGGTCTTGGCGAGGCACACCAGGAGCAGGGGGGGCTCCAAGGAGACCGAAGTAAAAGAATTGGCGGTAAAGCCGATCGGATTGCCGTCTGCATCCCGTGCCGTCACCACGGTGACACCGGTGGCAAAGCTGCCAAACGCCTGCCGCAGCTGCCGCCGCCTGTCTTCGCTGTCTGTGGCCAAAGTGCTCACGGGTCCGGTCCATTCCTGGTTCTGTTGCACACAGATTAGGAATGGGAAGCGCTCCGGGTCCTCCGCCGGCTTGATCTATGTCAGAAATAATTTTCCCTATGTATCGTAGGAATTTATTAATTTCCTGAGCCGGATTGCCAAGTCGAGCTCGAAACACTTGTCAGAATCATCGAAATCAAGCCCGTGCTGGTCACTCAGCTGCTCCAGCCTGTAGCGGAGTGTGGAGACATGAATTCCCAAGGCATCCGCGGCCTCCTGGTAGCGCCGCCCGGTACTCAGGAAAGTCTCGATGGTCTCGGCCGCCACCTGCGCTTTGCGCCCCGTGCCACTCAGCAACCCGGGCAGCACACTGCCCAGATAGGCCTCTACCTTAGCCATCTCCGCCGAGGCCATCAGCGCCGGAAACTCCCCCACCTTCACTGGTGTCACCCAGCCCGACGCCTGCATCGACTGCGCCACTTCCAGCGTGTTCGCGCAGGTCTCCCGCGCCTTCGGCAGATCTTCGAAGGTTTCGACCAGTTCCGACATCACCAGCGCCGTGCCTTCGGGCAGCAGCGAGCGGACGCGCGACAGGAACAGCCCCTGCTGACGCACTGCTTCGCCTGTCCGGTCGTCCAGCAGCAGCACCAGATCGCCATCCAGCAGGCAGGAGACCGACGCCCCGAACACCGATTGCGCGCTGCGCAGGATGAAGCTGTGGATGCCGTCATCAATGCCACCATCGCCTGGCAGTCTCAACACAACCAGCCGAAGCGGCGCTTGCAGGTCGAAATCGAGTCTGTGCGCCTCGTCCAGCATCTCCTCACGGTCTCGCCAGTCGCCGCTGAACAGCCGGGACAGCAGCCGCCGTGCGGTCACCCGGCGCGACTTGAACTCGATAAAACTGCGCAGGATGAAGGACGACAACGCCAGCCGCCCGGCCTGCGCCGCGATGCGTTCGTGATCGCTCAGCGGCCCGGTTCGGAAGAAAAACAGCGCGCCTACGTGGCTGCCGTCGATCTGCAAGGGGTTCACTTCGGCGCGGATGGTGGAACCCGCCACCGTCAAATCCGTCACCGTACCGCTGGTCAACCCGCGCGCCGCGATCGCCGCTGAGATCAGATCCTCCGGCACACGTCGAGCCGAAGCCAGAGTGACCGGCGGCGGCACCTCCGGGTCGAACAGTCCGCGCCCGGAAGTCAGGTCCACTGCCAGCCAGCCAGCCGGAAACAAGTTGCTGAGGCCCGCCGCTAGCGTGCCTGCGGCTTCCGTGTCCAACGTCTTGGTCAGAGAGGAAGTCATGTTGTCCAGGATCGCCCGCATCCGCTCAGCCTGTTTCTGCTGCTCCTCCAGCTTGCGCATCTTGCGCACCGCAATTGTCACCAGTTCTGCTACGCATTGCAGAAAGCTGAGGTCGGTCTCATCCACGCTCACGACCTGCCGCGAGGCGACCGAATAGACCATCTGCCTCCTTTGCGCGTCGCGTACCTCCAGTGGGATCATCACCGTGGTGTGGTAACTGCGGCGGATCGCGTCGTCACGGAAACCTGGAAACTCATCCTGAACAGCTGCATCCTTTAGGATCAGAGGCTCACCCTTCTCCAGAACCTTTCCTACCGGGCTCAAAGTGGCGTCCCACCCCGGGAAGCCGGTTAGATCGCTTTTGTTGAAGGGATCGTGCCGCACGATCGGAATGGCAAGTCCGGCTTCCGGATCCAGCACCTGAATGCTGCTGAGATCCCATTGCGAATGCTGGCACACGCCGCTTGTAAGCAGCAGATAGGTTTCCTCAGCATCCTGACTTTCATCTATGAACCGGGCCAGGCTGGAGATATTGCGGAAGTGATGGGCTAGGTTGGGTTTTCCAGATCGAGGCAAGGCAGGCTACAGCTCCATGCGAGGCGCGTCATTTAAACTGAATGAGTCCGAATTAGGACGCCAATCAGCTAATTTTGGTATTTGAACCCTATTTTGAGTTGCCAAGGAAGTTCAACAATGGGCTGAGGCAGCGCAATTCCCCTCAAACAACGCAACATTGCGGGACGCAGCTACCCATTTCAGTATACTTGATGAAAGGCATCTGAACTGAAACAACCACCTCCATCGTTTGGTTCGAGAAAATCCGCTGCATCGTCAAAATCTCGTCTCATTGACGCACTTGCGAGGCCGCAACGAGCTTACTGCGCAGGCTGCCGCTGTACTCCCGCAATTTCGTGCGGTCTGCAAAGCTGCCATTCAGTCTAACCGCAGCGAATTTCCGCTTTCCGCAAAAACCGACATTAGTGCCAAACTTAGTGACGGGCAGGTTTTGGCCTCTTCCGAGCCATCAAATTGCTGCTTCGTGCGTTCGTCAACCACAGGATTGCAATAGGAAACGCAACCGCTTGGACGACTTACTGCAAGATTGCCTATCTCCCGCCCCAACTGGAGTAGGCGGCAATAACCAAGCCGCCGCCTAGTCCAGCTCAAGTGTTTCTGGCTCTTCCCGGATCACCGCGCTATGCAGCCGCCCCCGCCAGACACCGCTGCGCATCCTCCATAAGGTTCGCCAGAATAACGCCGGCAGGCACCGCAGAACTGATCAGACCGATGCCCTCGCCTGCAAAGGCGGTTGCGACATCAGGATCCCCGGCTTCCTGAGCTGCCGCCCATTTTGCCGCTTCAACGCCCGCTTCCAGCTTCAAGGCGTCCTCCGAGCCGTGCCATTTATGAATAAACGAGTTGCGCAGAACACGACCGTTGTAGCGGCCGGGCCAGTCGAAACCGCGAACCACGTCCACAACCTTGGTGCGGATTGTGTCATCCCCGGTTGCCGACAACGCGCGGTCCAGAATGCGCGGATGCACCAGCGCCTCGTGCGAGGCCCAGAACCGGATGCCGATCACTGCCCCATCTGCGCCTAGCATCAGGGCCGCCGCCAGGCCGCGCCCGTCGGTGACACCGCCCGCTGCACAGAGCAGCGCCTTGTTGTTCCGGCGTGCGATTTCGTCCGCAATCTCAGGAACCAGTGCAAAGGTGCCGCGCGCCTCGCCGTGGCCGCCGGCATCTGCTCCTTGAGCAACAATGATGTCCGCGCCGCAGTCCAGCGCTTGCCGGGCATCGCGCAGGGTTTGCACCTGGCAGATCAGCGGCACACCGGCGTCCCTGATCACGGATGCAAATGGCGCGGGATTGCCAAAGGAAAGGAAAACCGCCGCCGGATCATGCGCCAGCACCCGGTCAAGCAAATGCGGCTGCTCCGCCAGCTTCCAGGTAATCAGCCCGCAGCCAACGCGGGCGCCCGCGGCGGCGCCGAACTGCTGTTCGATCCACCCGGCATCTCCGTAAGCACCTCCGATCATACCCAACCCTCCGGCGCCGGAGACGGCGCTGGCCAGTGCGCCGCCCGCAGCAAAGGCCATCGGTGCCTGGATCACCGGACAGGTGATCCCAAGCGCCTCTGTCAACCGCGTCTTCATTGCGCCTGCTTCCGGTAATCCTGCACCGGCAGGCCGCCGACACCCCAGTCCTCCAGAGCGACCTCGTCAATCACCACAAAGGTCGTGGCCGGATTCTTGCCCAGAATGTCCTGCAGAAGACCGGTGACCCCAGTAATCAGCTGCGCCTTTTGGTCTGCGCTTGGACCGGTGCCATCCGGGCCGCCTTCGCGGGTCACCTTGATATTCACATAAGGCATAGGTCAGTCCTTTCGCGGAACATAGGAAAACACCTTCGCAACAATGCGCCATTCGGAGCCGTGGCGGACCAGGGTCAGAAAGTCATGGAAATCGCGGCCCATCATGGTCATCCGGGCGCTGACGCGGGCAAGCCTGCCGCTGGCAAAGGCGATCTCCAGGATTTCTTCCTCCCGCGGGTCATCGCGTTTGGCTGGCGGCTCACGCCCGTCCACGCGGGCCATGTAGGTCTCAAGATCCAAGTAAAGCTCATCGCCTTCAGTGGCGCAGACATAGGCCAGCTGCGGGTGGAAGACCTTGCGCAGCATGGTGCTGTCGGCCTGGTGGAGACCCTCGAAATAGACCTCCATCAGTTCTCCGACCTGTTTGTGGGCGGCGGGCGTCATTGGATCAGCCCCTCTGCGCGCATCGCAGCCTGTGCCGACGGGCGCGCCGCACTGCGGTTCACAAAAGCGGCCAGATTGGGCCAGCGGGCCAGGTCAATACCGGTAAAATTGGCCCAGTTCGAGACCACGAACAGATAGGCATCCGCCACTGAAAACTGGTCATCAACCAGCCATTCGCGGCCATCCGCCAGCTGGGTTTCAATGAAATCGAACTTGCCTGCAACAGCGGTGCGCGCCGCATCCTTCCCAGCCTCTGACGTGCCCTCGCGGAACAGCGGGCCAAATGCCTTGTGCAGCTCGGTCCCGATCCAGTTGAGCTGTTCCTGCATCCGGGCGCGCGCCAGAGTGCCCGCCGCCGGGGCCAGACCTGCTTCAGGGTTTCTGTCTGCGATATACTGCAAGACCGCCGCCCCTTCAGTCAGAACGCTGCCGTCTTCCAGGCCCAGGGCCGGAACGTAGCCCTTTGGGTTGATCGCGCGGTAGTCCGCACCGGCTTCAGTCCGGCCTGCAGCGGTATCGACGGCTTCAATTTCAAAAGGGCAGCCGGTTTCTTGCAGGGCGATATGGCTTGCCAGCGGGCAGGCACCGGGCTTGTAGTAGAGTTTCATGACAGTCTCCTGTGTTGATGACTTCCTCTGACTACCTCCTGATATGATTTATTGATAATATTGTGTTCTCAACATTATGATCAGAAAAATAGATCATGTTGGAAGCCCATGAAACACGACCAGCTCATTGCCCTGGATGCCATTGTCGCAACCGGCACATTCCGCGGCGCGGCGGAACGCCTGCACAAATCGCAATCCGCCATCAGCCACACAATCCGCCAGCTGGAAGAGGAGCTGGAACTGGAACTGCTCAGCCGCGAAGCCTACCGCCCCTCGCTCACTCCGGCCGGTGAAATTTTCTACCGCGAAGCGTCCCGGGTGCTGCGGCAGATGCAGGGGCTGCGCACCACCGCGTCCCGCCTGCGCGCCCGCGAAGAGCCGGAACTGACTATTGCCGTCAGCGCAACAATGGATCTGGACCCCCTGCTGCCCGCGCTTGCGGACACAGGGCGGCGCCACCCTGCCACCCACCTTCGGCTGCGGATGGAAATGATGGGCGGCCCGATTGCCCGGCTGACGGAGGGCAAAGCGGATATCGCGCTCGCCTCCCTTGATGGCGTGCTCCTAGAGGAAGTCGAAGCAGAGCCAGTAGCCGAGATCACGATCCGGCCGGTGGCCAGCCCTGGCCTGGGCCTGCCCGATGGTTCCCGCGCCTTGTCCGCATCCGAAATGCAAAGCCATGTGCAGGTGGTTGCTGCCGGCACGGGCGGAGCATCCCACGAACAAAGCCGGGATCTGCTGCCGGGCGGGCTGAAATGGACGGTTTCAGACCTCGCAGCCAAGAAGAAAGTGATCCTTGCCGGCCTCGGCTGGGGCGGCTTGCCCGACCATATGACGGAGCAAGAGAGGCGGTCCGGTGCGCTGCTCTCCCTGAACCTGGAAGGGTTCCCGATTCGCCGGACTATGATCTTCAAGATGAGACGCAGGGACCAAGCAGTTGGCGTCGTTGCCGATGAGCTTTGGAGCAAAATCGGGACCGCTAAGCCGGTGTAGAGCAGGGATTGTCTAGAACAGCTGATCCTCAGCAACTGAGGTGATCCGCTATAATATTGAGGCAAACGACGTTTCCCTGGAAGGCGCGGCCGACCCAAATCCGACCTTCCTAGCCACCACGATGAAGGTCCGGTGTGAGCCTATTCCGTTGAAAAACTCCGCATTGCCGCCGCCCTGAGGCCCTCTACAGCAAGGCGCGTTCTCCGCTCTTCATGCCGGACGGGGCGTTTGCGGTAGGGGCAGCAGCTTTGCGAGCTTTCTGAGGTTCTGGGCGGTGGCTGCGAGGTGGAATTCGTCGCGCGCGCCGCATAGGCCGCGCAATCGGAGCCGTCCCAAACCGAGGATGCGTTTTAGGTGGGCGAACAGTATCTCGACCTTCTTTCTGAGCTTGCAGGAGATCGCGTATTGCGTGGTCTGGGCGATGGCGCGGGCCACGTCGCGAGAGGGCTCAAAGATCGAGCGCGTCACTTTGCGCTGCGGCTCCTTGGGGCAGCGCCGCGGCTTCAGGGCACAGGCCTTACAGTCTGGCTTGCGGGCCCGGTAGCACAGGGTGCCGTCCTTATTGGCGCCCGATCTGGGTGTCGTGAACGCGCGACGGTATTGCTTGAGCTCCTTGCCGCCAGGGCAGATGTAGGCGTCGTTCTCGGCATCGTAGGTGAAGTCGGCCCGTTCAAAGGTGCCGTCCTTGCGCCCGGACTTGTCCCCTCTCGGGACATTGCTGCGCAATGCCCTGCCGGGCAGCGGATCACCGGGATATGCGGAGCGATCCCGCGCTGCCGGTTCAACCAATCGAGCATTTCGCTCGTGCCGTAAGCGGTATCGGCGATCAGGCGTTCAGGTTTCAGGTCGAAGGTATCGCTCACCCGATCCACCATTGTCCGCACGGCACCGACCTCGGCTTGCCGGATCGAGCGGGTCGCCTCGACATCGAGGATCACGCCATTGTCGGTGTCGATCAGGTAGTTCGTGGAATAGGCAAAATAGGCGGGTCCACCCCGTGCGCCGGTCCATTGCGAGGCCGGATCGGAATGCGAGGTGAACTTCGGCTTTACCGGGCTGGCCGCACCGAAGGCCGCATCGTCGAGCGTCACCAGATACTCCCTGATGGCGCGCGGCGCGTCCTCGGGGTTGATCTTCTCGGGGGCCAGTCCGCTTGCGGCGACGAGTTCTGCCGGTTGGCATCGGCCTGGATCAGGCTGGCATCCGCCGCAAAGCGCGGACCAAGCGCCGACCCTTCCGCGATGCAGCGCGCGACCACCGTCTCGAACAGATGCCGCAAGAGATCGCTATCGCGGAACCGACCGTGCCGGTTCTTTGAGAAGGTCGAATGGTCCGGTACCGGGTCGGTCAGATTGGGGCGGCAGAACCAGCGATGGGCGAGGTTGAGATGCTGCTTCTCGCAGAGCCGTCGCTCTGAGCGGATGCCCATCGTGTAACCGATCAGGAGCAACCGGATCATCAGTTCCGGATCAACCGACGGCCCGCCGGTCAAACTGTAGAAAGGGGCCAGGTGCCGCCGGATGCCAGACAGGTCGACGAACCGGTCTATCGCCCGAAGCACGTGATTCTGAGGGACGTGATCGTCGATTGACAACTCTTAGAATAGCGCGCCCTGCGCTTCCTGCCGTGGTCCCATCACTGCCACGCACCTCCGCTTGCCTCGCGGGAAGTGAATCAGCACTCAACACCTAAAACAACCCGAGTTTTTCAACAGAATAAGCCCTAAGCGGACGCTGACCACCTGGAAGACCTTTTCATATGCGGCAAGGCGTGAGCGGTGCCAAGCGGCCGTTCGGCGCTAGGCTAGGTCAGATGTGTGCAGGGCGGGATGGAGGTGCCGCTGAACGCGGTTAGGGCGAAGGTCCGG